>CAZSXI010000090.1:0-8272 GCA_964611045.1 uncultured Cocleimonas sp.
TTTTACGCTTCACCAAACAGAAGATTGGCTAGTATTCCCTTATGAGATGAGTGGACTGACTTTGGATGAGATTAAAGAGCATAAATCGTTTTTGATGCCTTACATTAAGCCTGAATTGATTGAAAATAACGCTTTATAGGAGGTTTTTAGTATCCACCCCCCTTGTTTTTTGACGATTTGTACGTGGTTTTGAATACAAATCGTCAAAAAACGAGGGGGGTGGGTAATAAAAACGGCTAAAAATATGTCTCTTCAATCCACATTTGAAACAAAACCCTAGAGTCCAGCAATCATTTGCTCCAAATCAGCCTCTAATATTGGAAAAGACAATATTTTAGACAGTGTGTAGCGTGCTTGGAGCTTGGCCAGCTGATCTTTGTGTTCTTTATCGTAAAAAATAATGACTTCTGTATCTGTGCCGTGTAAAGAATTTCGTTGAATCACCGACATCATCGACTCTAAAGAGCTAGTGCGGTCTCTAAAATCTGACTGATAATTAAATTCAGCAACGACTATCTCTGGTGTTTTCTTTTTTAGCAGTTTAAGCACTTTTCGCATACTGGTTTCGGTGATGACTTGATAACCTAGCTTCTCGTACATGGGAGTGAAATTAGGATAGCCACCAATTTCACTCACTGCTAATAATAAAGGCCTTTTTTCTGTCTCCTTTATCACTTAGTCGCGCTCAATTTCATAAATAAAATCCAGACCATGATTATTATCCGATGAGGTTTGTGCTTCTAAAGATAAGACTTTATTGATTTTATATTTGATTGAAACTTTCTGTGTTTGATCGAATAATCCGATCAAATAATTCACGTACAGCCTTGAGCCGAGTTGCTTACCCAGCTGAAGCTTACTTTGATTAAGGTCTTGTCCCGACACAATATTCACATCGTCCAAACCCAATGATGAACCAATATTATGGATTAAACTATTATTGCCAGTAATACCCAAACCTCGCACGGCAGACATCAACAATGCACTCTCCGTGCCTGATGATGTTGAGAGGCTATGACCCGTTAATAAGAAGCTTAATGCCTCACTTTCAGGCAGGGTTGGATCAGAATAGATGGTGGATTTAGGGCTAAGCAGTGTTCCCCCTAAATGAATACCCACAACGGTATCATCAATTTTACGCGTAGCGCGAACGTCCATGCCTATTTGTTTGGGCGAACCATTGAAGATTAATCGCCCGTGGTCTATGGCTAAGTCTTGTCCATAAGCTTCGTATTTACCATCGCTGACTCTCAATGAACCATTCACTAATATATCTCTGCGATTATGGGTAACTTTTATTGAACCTGATAATTTAGCATCCAAACCAAAGGCATCAAACCTAACCTTATCACCTAGTTCTACCAATACATTGGGCTGGATTCTAACGGCAGAAACCTGCTCGCCCGGTTTTCTTTCACCAATTACGTATGCATCACTGTTTTCATCAATACTCGTTTCAGGGATTTTTTTAAGTTTAATCGTTGCTTCAGGAATAAGTATTTTACCTTTAAAACTAACCACTTTAGGCGTGACACCAATGGTTATGTCAGGTGTCATGCGTGCTTTAATTTCATTAGTATTCATAAACAGGATATTTTGTCCTGTGATCTTTACAGTAGCTTTCCATTTTGTGATGTCTTTAGCATCAAGGTTTCCCGATATATTGAGAATACCTTTACCCATGAGCATTTTACCCGTGATAACCGCTGTGCCGGGCTTATTTGCTCTTACTTGCAGGTTAATATTAGTCAGTTCTGTACCTGCTTCTGGCAATCTCAAATAGGCATTTTTTACATCTATTTTACCTTTTATTTGTGGCTTACTCAGTAGCCCTGAAAAACTCAACTCACTGTTTAAAGAACCTCGCAAACCACGACTACGCGGAATAAACTCTTGCGCCCAGTTTATATTGGGCACATCAAATTTTGCCGTTCCGTTAATCGTGTGTCTGCCATTTTCGGGGGATAATTTTATCGCCATATCAGCAACTAACTTGCCACGGTTAACAATGTTCATTTTAGCGTTTGCTTTAACATTTCTATCGTTAATGGTCGCTGTTATCTCTGCATTTTTATAACCAAAAACTCTCTCGTCCCCATCTTCTCCTTTAAAAGAAAAATTGCTATTGGGCAATGTTAATTTTACCGAACCTACTGGCTTGCCGTTATTCTGTTTAATATCATAATGTCCCGTTACCGATCCATTAAGATTTAAGCCTTCTGGCAACCAAGGTTTAAATAAATCCAAGGGGGTTTTACTTAAAGAACCTTTTGCCACTAGCCCTACTCTATCCGACCAGCTCGTGGTGGAACAAATACTTGTACCCTTATTTGAAGATATGCCTGACAAGCACAGTTGCCCACTACTAAAGCTATTGCTTGATAATGAAAGTTGAGTAGGTTTTTGTAAGCGCCAATCACCTGCTTGTGTTTCTCTTATTTTCAGGCTTTGCAAGATACCTTTCCAATTTGAATTCAACCAACCACCATTGGCTTTTAAACTAATCTTCCCCTCGTTATGATCTACCGATGCAACAATGGTGTGGTTTTCAATACGCCCATTAAGGTCTACCGTTGCCTTACTCACCTTTTGATCCGCGCTTTGTAGCCCAATCAAATTGCCCTTGATTTTATAGATACCGTTATTCGTTTGCGCCACAACACCAGCTGAATCCAGTTTGAAATCCTCATATTGGATATTTTTAGCATCAACCGTGGCATTGAGTATAGGTTTATCAATCGTTCCTTGTAGCTTACCTTTTGCAAGAAAATAGCCCGACAGCCCCTGCGTTATCTGGTTAAGATTTTTAGCGTCGATATTCCAATTCAGATCATACGGGCTACTTGCTCTACCTGAAATTTTTAGCTTATTAGTGCCTACGCTCGTCGTCAGTGTTTTTATAATCGGCGCACCATCAACCAACTGTACTTCACCTTCTGCACGTATCTCTGATTCGCTCAAACGCGACTCTTTATAACGCAGGTTAGCAGCCTTAAGCTTGCCCTTGATAATGAGCGATTTGTAACTACCTAATACCGAGAAAGAGCCTGTGGCACTACCACTAATATCAGGTGAAATTTCTGCCAATGTTTCTGCTTTGAGTTTCACATCTAACTTAAGTGGTTCACTGGCTTGCCCCGTAATCTGTAGTGTATTCTTGCCACTTTTTAAGATTAAGTCTTTTAGCTGAATAACATCATTATCACCTGTTCTATTGAACCCTAAATCACCTTCTAGAAATAGCGGTTTACTACCTTGATTGATGTCTTTAAAAACTAAGTTGTTGGCGACTACCTTTACTTTGATCTCTGGCTTATTCAGTGTTCCCTTTAAAGAGCCCTTTCCTTTTATTTTACCCGCCAGTATTGTTTTTCCTGATAATCGCGGTGATATCTGTTTTAAGCTTTTCGCATCTATCTCCCATTTTAGATCAAAGGGCTCGCTTGCCTGCCCTGATGCTTTTACGGTATTTATACCGCTTTTAAAAAGTAGTTCTCTAAGTTGAAGCACGCCAGCTTCTAACACTAACTCTCCATCAAGCTCCAAGCTTTCCTTACCCTGCTTAAAGTCCTCATAAACCAGTCCATTTGCCGTAATCGCAATTTTCACCTCTGGTCTATCTAAGTTACCTCTTAATATACCGTTACCTTTGATGCTACCCGCAACATTAAGACCAGCCATTTGATCCGGTAACATTTGCTTTATATTTTGAGCATCCAGTTGCCACTTTAAATTAAAGGGCTCATTTGCCTTTCCTGTGATTTGCAAATGATTATCACCAAGTTGCAAGACCATATTTTCAACGCCTATTGAGCCTGCTCTTTCAATCACATTTCCTGTAAGCTTTAAATTATATTCACGTAGCACCCCTTCAATAGAGGTGATATGAACATCATTTTCAACTCGCCCATCAATATAGCTACCGGTGAGCCTTAAATCTGCATCTACCGTTGCTGGCCAATCTGACAAGAACTTCTTAGTGCTTAAACCTTTGCCATCAACCTTAAACCCCCAGCGTATTTCAGGATCAAAAACCACTCTGCCTTTCGCTTCTATTACACCATGCCCGCCATCCAAAACAACCTGTTCAAGAAAAACTCTTTTATAATCGCCCTCTCCTAAAAACTTGATAGTTTGCAAACCAAGATCTTTTTGTTGGTGATTCACACCTCCCTTAAAATGGTAATTGATCAGTGTTCCCGCTAGCTCGATATTACCCTCAATATTACCAAACTCAGGGTGTTTATAATCAATACTGCCACTGGTTGAAATGTCGTGAGGATAATTCATGTTCAACTTACCCTCTGTCACATTGATACTCAGAGGTTGATCTAAAATAATGGGCTTACCTGATAAACGTCTAAAACGCAGCTTCCCATCGCTGATGGTGACTTTTTTCAACTCAATATCTTTAATCTGAAAAAGAAGCGTCCTACTTTCCTCTTCCCCTAAGACATCTTGGGTAATTTGCAATGAATCAAGCTGAAGCAAATGTGCGTTAATATTGAGTGGCAACCCGAAATCAGGTAATGAGGTAATAGCGCCTGTTACCGTATTTGACAAATTAATATTCAAGCGCCCCGCACGCACTTTATTTGCAACTAATCGTCCACGGCCGGTATTATAATGTTGTAAGTTGAGATCAACATCACTCAGAGAAATACTATCCCCTTGATCATTCCAGATAATTTCATCAACATGAAGACCTGTAAGTAAACTCCCTGACACGCCTTTTATACTCAGTTCTTTCAGTGATGAATCGGCCAGATAGGCAAGTGTTTTTACGCCGTAAGGTGTAAGAAAGGTCAGCACCATTGTAATCAAAACGATAATGAAAATTGTCAGCAACCAAGACAGTGGAGAAAACAAATAATCGTTTAAATGCTGTCTCACAGATCAGAACCCACACTGAGGTATAAATGTGGGTCTTTCAGGTCATCTTTAGGGAAGCCGACATCAATTCTCACAGGACCAATGGGGGATCTCCATCTAGCACCAAAACCAACACCTACTTTTAATTTTGAATCTTTGAAATCGCTAAACGCATTGCCTGCATCAACAAAAGCAGCCGCACTCCATTCGTCCGTAATGGGGTGTTGATATTCCAAACTTAGCTCTAATAAATGCTTACCACCAATAACTTGGTCGTCTTGATTAATATCCCCTAGCTCTTCAAAACCATAACCTCGCACACTGGCACCGCCACCTGCAAAAAAGCGCAAACTCTTTGGTAGAGAATCAAAATCTTTCACTTCTGTTACACCAAAATTCACTCTACCAATCACTCGCCCCTTTCCTAGCGCTTTTATACGTTTAGCAGAAACCTCTAGCTGCACTACATTTTGATCACTAATTAGACCTTTCAGTCCACTTTTTAAGTTAAATTTAAAACGCCAACCATCATTAGGATAAATAAGATTGTCTGCCTTGGTTTTATCCAAACCAACACCAAATAATAATAGTGTCGATTTATTCTCTGCTTTACCATCTACCTGTGTTTTATCTAGTAATAGTTCTATGGAAGCAGATTGAATCCAATTGCTAGCTAACTTACGTGTATATTTCCCTCCTAGGTTGATACTTTGACTGGTTACGTCATCATTTTTATCCACCGTCCAATCAAAGTTATACACTAAAATATCATCTTCAGGATTTTTACGCGGGCTAGTTAACAGTAAAGAGATACCCGATAAGTTTTGTGCTGCCTGTATCTTTGCTTTGAATTGTTTACCTTTAGAGCCTGTCCAACGTCTATTTAATTCTGCTGAGATACGTGCCCCCGTATCTGATCCAAACCCCACTTTATACTTAATGGCATTTCTCTTTTTCGAGGTCAATGTTATATGAACGGGCACTTGAAAATTAGCCGCTTGGTCTTGTAAAACCTCAACTTTAACCAATTGATAATAGCCACTACGTTGTAACAACTGTTGTTGCTTGATTAAGTCTTCTGTCTTGTAAACCATGCCTTCTTTCAAAATCAAAAAGTTCTGAATCACTCTATCTGACAGCACTTTTTGATCTACCGTTACTGTCCCGTAACGATAGCGCTTGCCTGTATTTAAAACTAAATTGATCATTGCTTGATGAGTAACAGGATTCACCGTAACGCTGTGTCGCTCAAACTCCGCATCAAAATATCCTAGGGCTTGTGTCGCTTCAGAAAGTTGAGTTTTAAAATCTGTGTATTTTTGATGATTAAAAACATCACCTATTTCATAAGGTAATTCTTTTAAAATATTTCTAAAAAGCTCATCATTTTTTCCCTCGCCTACAACCTTAATGTTTTGAGAGATAACTCTAGTTGGCAAACCAGGGGTGATTCTTAAACGTAACTTCCAGCAACCATTAACGATAGAACCCCCAGATCGAAACTCAGAATCGTAGTAACCCAATGCTCGGGATGCTTTGCGTAGATTTCTTTGAACGGTAGAAAAGAACTGTCTTACTTCAGCACGATCAGCGTTACACATTGGAACCGACACGGGCATGTGTAACAATATATTTTTCTTTAATTCGCTATCTACACCTGTTACTTCAATACTGGCTAGTTTTCCCTTTTGCTCTAGTTCTGCTGTTTTGTCTGATGGTTTCTTGGCAGCCTCGCTTGCTTTCTCATTGGCTAGAATAGCTACCGCTACTAACTCTTTTTCTGTTAGTTCCACACTCTCTTTTGCGAGAGCCACAAAAGAAGTTGACAGTATAGCTAGCAAGAATGTAATGATTAATAGTCGCAAAATTGTATTACCCAGAGCTATTGCTCAAAGCTCCAACGTAACAAAGCGTCTTGAATTTTTACACCACGACCTGCGCCCGCTTTTTTACCATTATGCTGAACAACAATTACCATGCGTTTTCCATTTCTGTTCAACATGTATCCTGCAATAGCTGTGACAAAATCTAGAGTCCCCGTTTTTAAGTGGCTACGCCCACGAAGTTCATCTCTTCGAAAACGATTAACTAGCGTACCATCTACACCCGGCAATGAAAGAGACGCTAAAAACTCTGGCATATAAGCATCACGATAAGCTGTCTCTAACAGGCTTGCCATTTGTCTTGCTGATATTTTTGCCTTGCGTGAAAGTCCCGAACCGTTTTCCAATTTAATTCCTTTTATATCTATATCGTTATCCTTTAAAGTAGATAATATCGCACGTCTCCCTTTGTCCATCGTCCCCGGTGCGCCAAACTTTTTTGCGCCTAACGTCAGCAATAATTGTCTTGTCATGACATTATTACTCCATTTATTAATCAGCCGAATCTGCTCACCCAACGTTGGCGAGCTATAAACATGAAAGCGTTCATCTCCTTTTGAAAGTCGCCCAATCTTTAAACCACCTTTAAGCGTGCCTTTTAAACCAAGCCATATTTCTCTGAATGCATTAAACACGTGTTGCTCAGGGTTTAAGACAACACGCAGAATGAAACGTTGTTTACATTTTTCAGAATAGTTACCCTTTATAACCAAAACACCCTTCTTATTTTTAGAAAACTTTGGTCTGTAATGTGATCGCTTGCATTTACCTTTAACCAATTTAATTTGATTATCAAACTTGAAATTATCAATTTTAGGAAAAGGTATTACTTCAACTTTACCCATTGGTTTATTCTTATTCTTTTTACGCTTCTTCTTGGCAAGCTCACTTTTTTTCAGCTTAACTTTTTTCAAGTCCGTTTTCTTAGTTTTAACCACTTCCTCAACATTCAAAACTGGTTTAAACAAAAACCGTGTCGCCTGAAAATTAAACATAATTGCCGAAGACTGTGCGTTATAAACACGAAACGGCTTACCATCAAATGCTGAAGGGTTATGAGCAGCTTGCTGAAAATAGCTGTTATCAATAATGATATCGCCTTGTATCTCTTTAAGCCCTTTATCGCGCAAGGTTTTGACCAGTTTCCAAAAGTTCTCAACCACTAAGAATGGATCGCCAAAACCTTTGATAATCAAATCACCTTTTAATACACCCTCTTTCAATTCACCACGCAACCACACTTCGGTACGCCATGAATAATTTGGCCCTAGCTGTTTCAGCCCTGCATAAGTCGTAAGCAGTTTCATGGTAGATGCAGGCGTACGTAATTTGTCTGCGTTATGTTCTATAAGGGCAGTTTTCGAATTTAAGTCACGGATATAAACACTGATATTTTTTGCTGGTATTTTATATTTTCTTAAGAGCTTTTTTACGGTATCAGGTAGGTCTTGTTTTTGTTGTTTATTTTGATAGTAAGTTTTTGCAAGTGCAGGTTTAGATTTCTCATTTTTTGAAGC
>CAZSXI010000091.1:0-2900 GCA_964611045.1 uncultured Cocleimonas sp.
ACAGACAGTAGCTCTGGGTGAACATCGTCATCCCAAGTGATAATGTTAGTGTTAGTCACTTCGGTTTCTAAACTTTCTACAATCTCTACAGCCTCAGAATCTATTTCCAGTGTTGCATTTTTAGTTTCTTCTGAACTATCATCTGAACCTCTTAGCGTGAGCAATAACGCTTGTAGCGCTTCAATGTCTAAAGCTTTCTCCCATTCGGCACGTGTTAATTCTGTGCTTAATTCTGAAAGGTGAGAAATATCAGCAGGATCTGCAAGGGTGGCGCTAATAAGCTCAATCCATGCCCAACTTTCTCCTGATGAGATAAATTTACCGAGTTTTTTGGTGCCTTTTTTAGCGATAAGCTTCAAATTGTGTTGATACCAGTTACTAATAGTAACGATCTCAGGATAGCCTGAAATTTCAGCCAACATATCAAGGCGTTGTAACTCCTCGATGTAAGCATCTAATTTGAAAGGTTTCTTCTCTGTTTGTACTTCTGTTGTGATGAGTGTCATCACGATGTCGTCAAGTTCTGCAGTAAAGTCGCTGAGATCATCACTCTGGTTGAGTGTTGGTAAAATAGTCTCTTCAATAACCTCACTCTTTTGCTCTATAGTAGTTTCTGTACTTACTTGCATTTCAATTGTATCTTTAGCCTCAATCTCAACTTCATGTTCTATAGTGTTAGCATCTATTGATTCAATTTCTACAGTAGCTTCTTGTTGTTCAATTTCACTAACATCCTCAATAACCTCTTCAATTCTTTCGTCAGTAGGTATGCTAGTTATAGCATTTTGTTGAGTAATAAAGTCAGGAAGTACAGGAGCATTAAGCTCTAGTGGCTCATCATCCAATCCTTCAAGTGTTTCGGCGCAGAGTGTTAGTTTTGAGAGTGTTTTAGAGAAGTCCTCTGGTGAGGATTTTTTCTCTTTAATGGCTTTATATAGATATTTGACATTGGTAGAAGCGGTGTGGAGCAGATCATTTGATTCGCTAGGTAGTGTATGGTTGATCGCATAATCAAGAATTTTTTCTAATTGATAAGCATAAGTTGAGAGTGCAGTGATTCCCACAACGGCACTACCGCCTTTAATTGTGTGTGCAGTTCGTCTAGCATCTTGACGTTGTTCTTTTGTTGTTTCGACAGATCCTATATCTTTTAAATATGCACTGAGACCGATAATATTTTCATTTGTTTCTTCAAGATACACTTCTAATAATTCAGGGTGTACATCATCATCCCATTTGAATGAAAACTCTGATTCTTCTTCGTCTGTAGTGGTGATAGATTCTTCACTGTTGTTTGTATTAGCAGCTTCATCAGCTACTACGGCAATATCTCCAGATGTAGTAATTTCTTCAGGACTGTTGTCAGCGCTATCTTGAGGGTTACGTAAGAATAAGAGTAATGACTGCAAATCTTCTGTAGCCAGAGGTTCTAACCATTCTTCACGGCTTAACTCAGCATTCAGTTCTGAAATTGTTGAAATTTCATCAGGGTCTGCGATGGCAAGTTTAATCAGTTCCAGCCATGTCCAGCACTCATCCGTTTCTACGAATTGCTGAATATTATCGGATTGGTTTTCTGCAAAGAGCGAAAGGTTCTGTTGGCACCAATTACTAATTGGAATGAGTTTTTTATAGCCTGAAATTTCAGCAAGCATATCAAAGCGTTGTAATTCAGCAATGTATCCTTCTGTATTATCAAATACCACTTTTGACTCTGCGCCTATAGTTGCAAGTGACATTACAATGTCGTCAACTTCGATACTAAAGTCGTCTGTATCTTCAGCAAGAATGAGTGAAGTATCAGTTGTTTCTTCGACAGTTGCTACATCGATAATAATTTCGTCTAGAACTACATCTGTTGTTTCTTCTTTAGAGTCATCATCGTGATTAGCTGAAAATAGTTCTTCAGTAGGGTCAACGATAAGTTCTTCTTCAATATCATCGTAATAGTTACTGGTTTTTTCAGTTACAAATTCTGCAGTATCATCTTCTGTATCACCACTAAAGTGTTTTAGCGTGCCAATATCTTCATAGTTTTTTTCTAATACTGTCGATTCAACTTCTTCAAAAATATGCTTATTTGTAATCTCTATGTCTGTTGAAAATACTTCATCTGTTGAAGAACCTTGATCTGCTAAAGACTCTTTCTCGGTTGATGACTCTACATCGGTATTACTAGCATTAGTTATGAATGACTCATCATCAACTATTTCGGTTTGATTATCTGAAGATAGTCTTGCTGTCTCAATCCAACTTGCAAGATTACGAAGCAGGGGAGCAGAAGGTGTTACGATCCATTTCGGATCAGTCAGTGTCCTGTAGATTATGGGTAGTAATGTTTGATCATAGTCTTGCAACAACATGGACAATACTTCCATCCAATTATAGTAACTACCATCTTCCACTAAGGCTGATATTTGTGATTCATTATCATCATCTAACTCAATATTTAACATCATCCAGTGCGTTAAGGCTCTTAACTCTGGAATATTCATCTCATGAGAAAGATGCTCTAGATGTGAAATTTTACTTTCAACAACCTCTAACGATTCACTGATGCTTTCAGTTTTAATGTCTGCAAGGCTTATAATGATGCTATTAAGCTCATTAGCGATTACATTATTATTATTGTTGTTATGTTGCATCGTTGTATCTCCTGACAACTGACTATTACTACTACAAATTACTCTATTTCCAACGGTTCACTCATTAGCGATTTATTAAACTTCGGCTTCTGATTTAGCAATATTATTTTCGTTGCTATCATCTAGCTTGAATACGTTTACTGAGTGTACTAACTGTTGTGCATAGTCCGACATATTACGACTCAAGCCTGTTAGGGATAGTAATTCTTGTCCAGTAGATTGTGTTGATTTTAAAATGCTCTGTGCTTTGTGCTT
>CAZSXI010000091.1:3000-8222 GCA_964611045.1 uncultured Cocleimonas sp.
TGCATACTTGCGTTTAGTGCTAGTACCGTTGTTCTTTCTGCGATAGTGTTGATAATGTCGATTACGTGAGAGATCTCTTGTGAACGTTCACCTAGTTGTTTGATACGTTTTCCAGTCTCCTGTACTGTGTCACGAATTTCCGACATACCTGTTAATGTTTGTGTTACTGACTCATGCGCTCTGGTAGTAGACGCAATAGTTGTACCAGCCATTGTGTTTGTTTCAGCCGCTGAGTTTGCAATGCCGTCAAGACGTACCAACATGTCATCCACTTGCTCAGCTGTTTCAATGGCTTGCTCTTGCTCTCGCATAGCGAGCTTGTTAACAGACATTAAGTGAGTATTTACTTTCTTGGATGTTTCGTTTACCTCAGTTGCAACATCGCGTACCTGCATCAATGTAGCTGCTGTTTCTTCTGCGAGTAAGTTAAGTGCGTCAGCAACAGGACCGGTAGCATCTTCTGTAACAGCTGCTCGGATGGTCAAGTTTCTTTCACTTAACTCCGCAACGGCTTGTAGTAGTTTAAATACAGACTGGTTCAACTCCTGATGTTCGTCTTCTGTTTTAGCGACAGAGGTAGCACGATCATCCAATAAATTGTTAAGTGCTGTTCCTAGTTCTGCAAATTCATCCGAACCTTTTATATCTGAACGTGCATCAAATTCACCTTCAGAAAGTCTGTGTACAACCTTCGTTAGTCTCTTAGCAGGACGTGTGATAGAGAACATGATTAAAGTACCTAGAAGGATGATCCCAAGGATGCCACCCGCAATGTACAGTATTGTCTGTTCAACTATTTTTTCAGAGTTAGATATTGCTGCTGCACTATTTGCCGCTGTAACCGCATATTTTTCTTTCTTGATTTTAGTGATGTTAGAGATCAAAGCGTTTGCAAATGGGAACATCTTTTTCAAAACGTACGTGTTAAGCGCTTTCTTATCTTCTTCACCTTTAAATAGTTTTGCAGCACCCTTATAAGAGGTCAGTAGGCGTTCTTGCTGTGCAAAGAGTTGTTGCATAGGCGTGCTTTCTTTTTCTGCAGCAGTTAACGTGCTATTAAACGAACTAAAACTTTCTTCAATTTTTGCAATACCTTTGCTTGTTCTTTTTTCACCGGCTTTCCAAAAAATGAATCCTGAATTGATGTTAGACAGTAACTGTGTGTACTGCTTGTTTACCGTTTGTGTTACATCAGCGGCAGCGATTACAGATTTAAATTTCTTATCTGTTTGCTTCATCGTGATACTATCTGCCAAGATGATTGTGTAAGAGAAATAACCAATCAGAAGTAGTAGAAGAGTTGGTAATGCTATTAATGAAAGCATACGTGTATTAATTGATAATTTGTTTAACATGGCGCTACCTTTTATTTTTGTTGTTTATTTATAACGGTTTTTAATAATGAAAATTTATTGTGTTTTAATGGTATTGAATAACATATCGTGATTAATCTCAAAAAGTTTATTGGTAGAGTTCTTCCACGTTTTCCCTTGCCAGTTTGGCGAATTATTTGCTGATCTTGAATAGGTGTAATCTTTTATATTTATAATTTCTGGAAGCTTATCAATTTGAAGAATGATAGGGGCATGATTGTTATGTTCTACCATCAAAAGAAAAGGCTTTTTATTTGGTTTATTTTTATTCTTTAACTTCTTTAGTTCATCTTTAAGGAGTGTATGCATATTAACGACAGGAATTATTACACCACGAATACTAATAATTCCTGAGCACCATTCTGGTGCGTGAGGAACTTTGTTGATTGTTATCCCTGATAAGTTTTCAACTTTTAAATCTGTTTCAAAAAGAAAGTTGATATCACCAACTGAGTAAAAAAAACGATTATTCGCATCATTGTATCTTTTTCTTTTTTTAGAATTGAGGGCCGAGTTTAAAATTGAAGTATACGATGACTGTTCATTCGTATTGATCATTTTTGATTTAGCCTTTTCAATAACATTGTTGTCTTCAACAGCGTACATTTTCCTTTCCCCTTACTGTGTTCATTTTATGAACTTGTTTTTATCAATTATGTTTGGAGGTAATTTTTATTTTGTTTGTTAAACCGAGATTAGTTTATCCAAAACTTCTTTATCTTCATACGGCTTAACAATGTAATCGGAGGCTCCAAGTTGTTTTGCCCATTGTTTATCCACAGGATTAGATTTGCTCGAAATCATAATAACGGGAGTATTTGATAGTGTTGGATTTTTTCTGATTGCACGACACGCTTTATAGCCGTCTCCATCTTCCATTACAATATCTAGCATAATGGCATCTGGTTTCATTTTCTCACTGAGTGTAACGGCTTGATTCCCAGAACTTGCAGTAATTGTTGTATAGCCAGCACTTTCTAGAATGGATTTTAAATGTGCAAGTTGAGTCTCTGAATCATCGGCGATTAGTATGGTTTGTATCCCACTCATTTTTATCTTCCTTATTATTGCGTGTTTGTTTTTATTATTCTGACCTTTACGTATTCTATATAAAGGCTCTTTTTTATTAACGCTTACTCTACTTGTCTAAGGATAAAAGGAAAGAGTTACCCGATAGGCGGTCTAATTGTGAGTAAAAAAGTAGTTTTGTGGGTGTTATTCGCCAGCATTTAATGATTTTATGCCTTTGTGGGGGATGAATAAGCCACAGCCTAATTCTTTGGCGCTTCCAAGTCCTTGTTGTTGTATTTTAATGGAGTTTTCGCTATCAAGATCAGCGATCATTAGGTGTCTTGTCGTTAATGTTTTATTGGGTGTTTTAATGCCATGGCTTTTGCCGCAAAGCATTTTTTTAACCTTGAAATTAATGTTGGTTTTTAATTCTTCAGCCATTCTAGTGAGAAATTCATTTTCGGTTTCATTTGCATCACTTAAAACATGGCGCGAAAAAATAACACTGCTATTGGTGAATATTTTCTTTTTAGTATTACCAACCTCTAGTGAATGTCCGTCAATATTAAGGGTTGTGCCAACAAGTTTTTCTGTGGCTTCACGCATATCTAAGGGAATGCGTAAGGTCATTTTTGTACGACGTGATGGATATAATAGTGCATCTACTTCATCATCTTCTGGGCGCATCCAGCCATTGTTGCTTTCAGCAACGTGAATTTGATGAATGCCGGCGTAGGGCGTATCTTCAAACCAAGGCAAATGATGAAGTATTTCCCTAGATAATACCCACGCATGGTTCAATGGGAGCGTTTTACATTTTATTGAAAACACAAGATCAATTACATCTTCAGATGCTTGGTATGGTAGTGACTTGTCCTCATCTTCTTCCCAGAACATATTTGTATCCTATGGTTTTAGCGATAGTTGTTTAGCGTGCTGATTCAAAGGCAAGATTTAATTGGTCGTGCCAATCCGAGGGACGATCAGAATAGGCTGGTGGTTCAATATCAACCTGAAAATGTAATTCTCTAGTTTCTATTGCTGTTTTTTGAATGGCATTTTTCAATTCATCAAAAGAAGCGAGGTTGTTGCCTTCTTTTAAGAGTAATTCGCTAAGTGAGAGCATTATTATTACCTGTTACTGTGTGTATTATGTGGTCGTTTAAATAATTGGGGTATTTGAGCCTAAAACAACCATAATAATTGGTTTTAATGTGAATATTAAAGTCCACCCCCTCCTTTTTTTGCCGTTTTGTAATTATGATGAGACCTTTGCACGAGTCAGTGGCGAACGAAAAATGGGCTAAAATTTTACTGATTGAGGCGAGAAATGAAGCTAATAACGAGTTATTAGCAAGTTTTTCAACGAAAAGCAGTGAAATTTTAGTCATTTTTACTCGTCATCTGATTCGTGCAAAAGCCTCATGATGTATGAGCTCATCATAATATCGACCGCGATATAGTAAACGTTTCTTATTTTTTTCTTCATAATCCACAAAAGCAGTGCGGCGATGTAAAATATTTCTACAGATTAGTCCTTCCCCAGCTTTTAACGCATAGTTAATGATGTATTTGGAATCACTTTCCAATAGTTGTTCCAAAAAGGCTACTGCTTCAAGTGTGGATGGGGTTTGCTTCCATTCAATATTTCTTTTTCTCGCTGAATAACGCATGTGTAGTTGTCCAGTATTGCTGATGGAAAATACGGGCCCTGTTTGAGCTTCACGGATGATTTTCCCCTCTAAAATATTGGCAGGTATTGTCATAACATCGGCTTGCATCAACGCTTCAATATAAGCTGGGTTTTCATCGCGTAAAAGAATATAAGCAATCTCGTGATCCATCAAAAGGGATTCGCCACCTTGTTTCGCTGGTTGTGCGCAATGTAATAACATTGAATTAATGTTGCGATCAGCAGTGTTGTAATAGCCATCAGTATGCCAGCTAAGGCGTTTAGTAGAGTAGGGGATGTATTCGTGTTGCCCTTTGTGTGATGTATTTGTGATAGAGGTAAGGCTATCTTCATCAGAGCAAATATGACTATCTAAGCGAGATAAACCTAAATGTTTGGCAAGTTTATGAATGTTCTTTTTAGTATCGCTAGCCCTATCTTTAATCCGGTATAAGCAAAGGCTGTTCTTTTCACAAGAGTCTGATAATTGCTGTAATTCTATAGGTGTTGGATTATTTGCATCTTCGATTTCAATGAAAAGTGTATTGATCTCTTTTTGTGAATAGTCTGGAGTGTCTTGTAATTTTTGAGTACGCCACTGTTTAAAGGCTAAATTATCGCTATCTGTGCTATTTAAGTTGAATGGGGTTTGCATTGAGCTTCTCATAATCTTTAGAAAAACAACTTGCTATTTAAGCATATTCGAATATTCTACTCCTGTTTTTGCAGAGTGTCTGTAAATAGCGGAATAAATAAGAAAAACAGGGTTATAAGTTATGCTATCCATAATGGGATAGGTTAATTTTTGCACTCTCTCCCATGAGTGAGATTCTTAAATTTCCTGATTACAATTAAACTGTGTGCATTCGTAAAATCAGTCACATTTGTGGTTGAGTTTGCTTAGTTTAGAATTTTAGTGGTGAATCGACGTGGTTCACCAATTATTAAAAATTAATTGGAGGCAACAATGGCTGACATTAAGAAGTACCCTACGCCAATGCTAGACGTTTTAGAAGATGGTCCATGGCCGAGCTTTATCACTGGTTTGAAGAAAATGCGTGATGATCATCCGGATGACCGAATTAATAACGT
Organism: uncultured Cocleimonas sp.; assembly: GCA_964611045.1. Classification (GTDB taxonomy): domain Bacteria; phylum Pseudomonadota; class Gammaproteobacteria; order Thiotrichales; family Thiotrichaceae; genus Cocleimonas. Next base: position 8,149 of record CAZSXI010000091.1, read on the forward strand.
AGTAAATGGTTTATTAGGGCAGCTTGAGCATTCCTACGAAACTAAGATGGGTTACTGGAAAGGTGGCACTATCT
>CAZSXI010000092.1:0-8131 GCA_964611045.1 uncultured Cocleimonas sp.
ACGGATCTTATTTTTCACCGTAGAAAATCATTACCTTTTCATTCAAATGGAATGAAAATCCAAGCCTTCGATGATGAAGAAAAACTACTGATCGAGAAGATTTATTATTCTGTGGGTGGCGGTTTTGTGGTGGATGAGGAGGATTGTAATGATTCGCCAATTAAACAAGATGAAACGGTTGTGCCTTATGCGTTTACGACAGCTCACGAATTATTAAGTTTGTGTAAATCGACAGGGTTGTCCATTAGCCAAATCATGTTAAAGAACGAAGAAACATGGCGATCGCATGATGAAATTGTGTCAGAGATATTGTCCCTTTGGCATGAAATGCAAGAATGCGTGAAAAAGGGTTGCCAAAACAGTGGGATATTGCCCGGCGGTTTAAAAGTAAAACGTCGTGCTGCTGAAATGTACCAATCTCTAAAAGATGAGAAAACACATGAGCTTTTCAATCAAGGCAGTATGGACTGGGTAAACCTCTATGCCTTAGCAGTGAATGAAGAGAATGCAGCAGGAGGTAGAGTGGTGACAGCGCCAACTAACGGTGCAGCAGGAATAATCCCTGCGGTGATGCATTATTATAAAAACTTCTGTAATGCTTATGAAAAATTCGGGGAAGACGGTATTGTTAAATTTATGCTGGTGGCAGGAGCGATTGGACTAATCATAAAAGAAAATGCTTCAATCTCTGGTGCAGAAGTCGGTTGCCAGGGCGAAGTAGGTTCTGCTTGTGCAATGGCGGCGGCAGGCTTAACCGAAGTGCTAGGCGGATCACCCGAACAAGTAGAAAATGCCGCAGAAATAGGCATTGAACACAACTTAGGGCTAACGTGCGATCCTATTGGTGGGCTGGTACAAATTCCTTGTATTGAGCGCAATGCAATGGGCGCAGTGAAAGCTATTAATGCATCGCGCATGGCGCTACGAGGCGATGGAACACACTACGTCTCGCTCGATAAAGTCATCCACACCATGCGCGAGACAGGTAAAGATATGAGCTTGAAATATAAAGAGACGGCGCGTGGTGGATTGGCAATTCATGTGCTTGAAGTGCCGGTTAATATTGTTGAATGTTAGTGGTTTTGGTTTACAAATCGTCAAAAAAAGGGGGAGGTGGATATAAAAACACATTATTTTTTAATCCACCTCCCCCTTTTTTTAACGTTTTGTACGCAATTTAGCGTTTAAAACGTCTTTCAATTAGCCATTTTTAGCCACGTCCACGATAGCCATCAACTTTTTGATCAGGGATGTAGTCAATCACCAAATGTGCAAAATCAGGCTGTCCTGTCATCGGACAAAGCGATGTGAATTCGGCTGCGGTAAAACGAACTATGTAATCCACATCGATATGTGGATTATCTACGGCTTCTAAAACAGCCTCTTCTGGAGATTGTGGTAATACCGTGTTTTCACCCAGTTGTTTTAGGTCTTGATAGATACTTTTATCGCTTATGCTGATTTTAGCTTTGTAGAAAAGCGGTTCATCAATAATCCGTAGGCTGGTACAAACAAGGCGACACTGATTATGAGTTTGAATACATAATCAACGGTAGCGATTTCTGGCCAGTTAGCTGCCATAAATTCATCGGTGCTTTGGTAAAAAGCAATGCCGAAGAAGAGTACCGTATCCATTAATCCACCAATAATAGATGACATGGCAGGTGCTATCCACCAACTTTTTTTATCACGTAGTTTGTTGAATATTGTGACATCTAATAGTTGTCCGATGGTGTAAGCGATAAAGCTGGCAATGGCAATGCGCGCCACGAAGGTGTTTAATTCAGCAAGCTGCGCGAAGCCTTGAAATTTTGCTTCGTAAAATAAAACGGATAAAACATAGGAGATAACTAGCGCAGGTAACATTGCCGTAAAAATAATGCGTCGTGCATGTGCTGCGCCATAAATTCTTACCGTGAGGTCAGTTGCCAAGAAAATTAGCGGAAATGTAAATGCTCCCCAAGTGGTATGAAAACCAAAAATCGTAAGAGGGATTTGTACCAAATAGTTACTGGCGGCAATAACGACTAAGTGAAATAAAACTAAGGGGATTAAAATTGAACGTGATGATTGTACCGAAGCATTCATGCTGAAACCTTTTTGTTAATGGGGTTGAGGGAACCCAAATGTAAATAAAACGCTGTGCGTTTGGTGAGGTCGCGATTATAGGGAGTTTATCAAGATTAGCTACTGCTAATATTAGGCATTGTCAGGTTGCCAATGTGATAAATCGCAATCAGTATTATATTGCCAATCTGCTTGTTCAAAGAACCGTGTGGTTTTCAAAATGCCAAGATATTCTTTTCGTGAAATATTGATAGCCCCCATGCTCATGAGATGTGGATTTTCAATTTGGCAGTCAATCAATGAATATCCCCAACTCTGCAGTTGCCATGCTAGTGCTGCAAAGGCAATTTTGGATACATCTCGTTCTTTACTGAACATGGATTCACCGCTAAACACCCCGCCTGTTGCAATGCCGTATAAGCCACCGACGAGCTCATTCTTATCATTCCAAACTTCTACGCTGTGGGCAGCCCTCATTTTGTGAAGTTCAGCATAGGCGAGAAACATTTCATTGCTTATCCATGTGCCACCTGATGCGTCTCTGGGAGCTGCGCAAGATCTAACCACCTTTGCAAAATCGGTATCAAAACGAATTTTATAACCTTTGTTCAATTTGCTACGAATAGATTTTCGTAAGCTACGGCTAAGGCGAAAGTCTCTAGGGTAAAGTACCGCACGCGGGTCAGGGCTCCACCAGTAGATCGGTTCTTCAGGGTTGTACCAAGGGAAAATACCCGACTGATATGCGTTAATCAGTCGGGTAGGGGAGAGATCACCCCCAAAAGCTAATAAACCATTTGGTTCTTGCCACGCCATATCCACAGGTGGGAATGGCTCATCACTCGCGTGTGGGTCGAGTAAAACTAATGACGCTTTTTGTGTGGACATAGTTTTATGTGAATAATCTCAGTTTGTATAATTTATTGTTAGGTCATTAAATTAAGAATAATCCCCTCCACCTAGCAGGGGGAGGGCTAGGGAGGGGGCTGAATCATGTGCTACATTTTTTATTTAGGAGCATTTTTCGACGCTAAGGCATCCAAGAATTTTTCTGAGTCAAGTGCAGCCATGCAGCCTGTGCCAGCCGATGTAATTGCTTGGCGATAAACGTGATCCATTACATCACCAGCCGCATAAACACCTTCGACGCTGGTTTGTGTTGCGTTGCCAGCTGTGCCGCTTTCAACAGTGATATAACCACCTTTCATGTCTAGTTGACCTTCAAAAATAGCGGTGTTTGGCTTGTGACCAATCGCAATAAAAATACCGTGCAGGTCAATTTCTTGGGTTTCATCGGTTTTTACGTTTTTAATACGCATACCTGTTACACCAGCATTATCACCTAAAACTTCTTCTAAAACATTGTCCCACATCAGGGTTATGTTGCCATTTTCGGCTTTTTTCATGATTTGATCGCGTAAGATTTTTTCTGAGCGTAACTCGTCACGACGATGCACAAGGATAACTTCATCAGCGATGTTAGACAGATAAAGCGCTTCTTCAACCGCCGTATTACCACCGCCGATGACAGCCACTTTTTGCTTACGATAGAAAAAGCCATCACAGGTTGCGCAGGCAGAAACACCACGACCTTTAAACTTCTCTTCTGACTCTAAGCCCAAGTACATAGCCGATGCGCCTGTACAAATAATCAGTGAATCACAGCTGTACTCTGCACTGCCACCTTTAAGTTTGAGCGGGCGTTCAGAGAAGTCTACCGAATCGATATAATCAATAATGATTTTTGTGTCGAAGCGCTCAGCATGTTTTTTCATGCGCTCCATAAGTTCAGGGCCTTGCACGCCATCATTATCCCCCGGCCAGTTATCAACGTCTGTTGTGGTCATTAACTGACCCCCTTGCTCCATGCCTGTGATTAAAACAGGGTTGAGGTTGGCGCGCGCTGCGTATACTGCCGAACTGTAACCCGCTGGGCCAGAACCAAGAATGATAAGAGGGTGGTGAATGATGTCGCTCATGAATGTAACTCCAAATAGATTAGTGAGACCTTACTCGCTATACACTCGTGCAAAGGTCTCTAGTTTTGTTTTGATAGCCGTATGCTATGTAAACTTATTAGCTAGGTAAAGCATTGTTACGAGATAAATAACGAGTTAAGTCGTTTTTAAGGATGCATAGAGCGAAAGTTAGATAAGCTTTGTGTACAAATAATGATATTAATCTTATGAAAAAACCGTTACAATCAATGAGGTATAAGGGCTTATACACTTAAATTATCAGACTCTACTCTAAACAAAGGCAAAAGCCGCATAAATAGATCTGGTGTTTAAAATTTTCTCAAAATAGGAAGTTTGCAATCGTATTAATAAAAACTGCGATGTGGGCGTACCTAAAAGGAATTAGGGGAATTTCAAATTGGCAGCTAAAAAAGCATCAGCTTCAAAAAACCGTGCAAAGCCACGTTCTAAAACTTCTGCACGAGCTACTACAGCAGCGCGAAAGAAGTCATCGGCTCAGGGAAGTGAATCAATGAATAAAGTTGCGCTAACCTCGAAGAAGAAGGGGAGTTTAAAACAGACCAGTATTTTCATACTCACGGGTATAACGGCGGTTATTTTATTGGCATTGATTACTTACAACCCTGCTGATCCAGGTTTGTTTCATTTTGATAGTAACGCCGTGATACAAAACAAAGCAGGTGCGGCTGGGGCTTATTTGGCAGATGTTTTGATTGGCTTCTTTGGTTATTTGGCTTATTTGATTCCACTTTCATTTATTATTTCGGCATTCCTCATTTTTCGTTCATCGAAAGAGAACAATAATGGAATTAATCTTGGTATCACTTTATTTGGCGTTTTTCTTGCGCTGATCGCAGGTTGTGGTTTGGCTACTTTGCTTTGGCCTGCTAGCTCTTTAGTGCAAACAGCGGGCGGGTTGTTAGGGCACGGTATAGCTCGTATGTTCGTTCGCATGTTGGGTGATATTGGTGCAACTATGATTTTGTTTTCAGGCTTTATAGCGGGAATAACACTGTTTGCAGATATTCAGTGGTTGAAGCTTATTGATAAAATTGGTGAAGCAATTGTTAGCGTAGTAGAATTATTTACAGGTTCAAATGGTGTTGGTCCTCAGCAGTCTTTTGAAACCAGTGCGGGTTCGTTGCCTGTTGAAACGCTAGAACAGCAAACGATGCTAGAGCAAAAAACACAAAAGCAATCATCCAGTAATACAAGTATATTTGGTGCGGTTACGGCTGGTCTTTCTGGACTGTTCTTGTTGAAAAAATCTTCTAATCAAAATGGAGAAGGTTTTCAAAGACCGATGTTTGATGCATTGGATGATGGCATGGCTCGTAACTCGACAAGGCAAGATCCTGTCTTAGGTGTTCCTGACTTCGTAGCACGTGATGTGGGTACTTATGGGGATAACCAGCAAACCAATGTTTCTGTTAAAGGCTTGGATGATGTTATTACTGCGACTAGAGCGGCAATGCCGACACCTAAAAAGATAATAGAGAAGTTAAAGGCAAAAACTCAGCCACAACCTCAAAAAATTAAAGAAGAGTCATCAAAGCCTTCACCGAGTAATAAGCCTTCAGGTGCAATGTCATTAGATAAAGCATTAACGCTGCCACCTGTAAGCCTGTTGAATCCACCGCCAGTAAATCAAGGAAACTTCTCAAAAGAAGAGTTAGAAATTCATGCACGCAATATTGTTGAGACTTTAGAGTCTTTTAATATTCGCGGTGTGCAGATAGATTCTTATTTCCCTGGTCCAATCATTACACGCTTTGAGTTATTGCTTCCACCGGGTACCAAGGTAAGCCGTATCACGAGTTTGGCACAAGACATGGCACGTAATATGTGTGTGTCTAGCATTCGTGTTGTTGAGGTTATTCCGGGTAAAACAACCATCGGTATCGAAGTGCCGAATGAAAAACGCGATTTGGTTTCTATTAGTGAAATCTTAGATTCAAATGTGTTTCGTGAAGCAAAATCACCGCTTACGATGGTGTTGGGTAAAACGATTGAAGGTAATCCAGCAGTTGCAGATCTTGGTCGTATGCCTCATTTATTGATTGCGGGTACAACAGGTTCTGGTAAGTCGGTTGGTGTAAACGCTATGTTAATCAGCTTACTTTACAAGGCGACGCCAGAAGAAGTAAAACTGATTTTGATAGACCCTAAAATGCTTGAATTGAGTATTTATGAAGGTATTCCACACCTGTTAACGCCAGTTGTTACAGATATGAAAGATGCAGCCAACGGTTTGCGTTGGGCAGTGGGTGAGATGGAGCGTCGTTATGCGCTTATGTCGCATATGAAGGTACGTGGTATAGCAGGTTATAACGAAAAGGTAAAAGCGGCGATTGATAAAGGCGAACCGATTATGGATCCAACCTTTGACCCTACATTACACGTTGATGTTCGCCCTAAAATATTAGAGCCACTGCCATACATTGTCATTGTTATTGACGAATTTGCTGACATGATGATGGTAGTGGGTAAAAAGGTTGAAGAGTTAATTGCGCGCTTGGCTCAAAAGGCACGTGCATCAGGTATCCATTTAATTCTTGCTACGCAGAGACCTTCGGTTGATGTTATTACGGGTTTGATTAAAGCGAATATTCCTACACGTATCGCATTCCAAGTTTCTACTAAAATTGATTCACGTACCATTCTTGATCAAGGCGGTGCTGAAACACTACTCGGACACGGTGATATGTTATACCTTCCACCCGGTACTGGCTTGCCTCAACGCGTACACGGTGCCTTTGTTGCCGACCAAGAAGTTGAAGATGTTGTAAGTTATTTAAAGCTTCAAGGGGAACCAGAGTATCTTGCCGATGTCATAGAAGAAACGGGATCATCTGATGCGATTCCGGGATTGGAGCCATTAGAAGAGTCTGAAAGCGACGCGTTATACGATCAAGCAGTCGCGATAGTGACAGAGTCTCGCCGAGCTTCTATCTCTTATGTGCAACGTCGCCTTAAAGTAGGCTACAATCGCGCCGCATCGATGATTGAAGATATGGAAAGGGCAGGTGTGGTGAGTGCGGTTCAATCGAATGGAACGCGCGAGGTATTAGCACCAGAGCCTGTTAAAGACTAATGTAATCACCCAGAGCATTTATCTTTTACTCCATCTCGGCGTTATCCTCGTACTCGAATGGTCACGTATTATTATACGCTCACATTCTCCGTGCGAAGATGCCTTGATCTGAAGTAAAATATAAACGCTCTGAGTAATCACATAAAGAGATAAAATAATGAAAAAGACAGGATTATTACTATCAGTAGCGAGTTTAGTATTGGTAGCAAGCACGAGTATTGCAGCCGCGACAACTGATACGGCTCGTCAGCGTTTAGATAATTTTTTCACAAAGGTTAGCAGTTTAAAGGGTAGCTTTAATCAACAAGTTTTTAGTAAAAAAGGTAAGTTGATTCAGAGTTCAACAGGGCTTATTTACCTTAGTCGACCTGGTAAATTTCGTTGGGTGTATAAAACACCTGATCCACAGACCATTGTTGGTGATGGAAAGAATATTTGGATTTATGACGAAGATTTAGAGCAAGTTACCATCAAGCCTTTGAGTCGTGCTTTATCCAGTGCGCCCATTGCAATACTCACGCGTAAACAATCACCTGATGCACAGTTTTTTGTTAAGCCAATGAAAGCTAGTGCAGGTTTGGATTGGTTTCAATTGACACCACGAAAGAAAAGCAAAGATTTTAAAAGTATTCAGATTGGGCTAGATAAAAAAGGGATGCGTCAAATGGTTCTGCTGGATCAGCTGGGTCAAAAGACGGTGATTAAGTTAAATACTCAATCAAATGTACCAATTCCTGGTCAGACTTTCTATTTTAAGCCACCTGCTGGTGTTGATGTGATTGGTAAGGCTATTTAGCGAGCTTACCCTTTTGTTTTTTAAAAATGGATAACTCGTTTATGTTGCCGTTTTCTGGCGACGTGTGGAATGAAGGTGGCTAAATGAAGATGATATTTAGATATCAACTACTAAAAAAATCACCTACCCAAAAACAATAGTTTCAAACTATAAAGCAGAAACAATCCAAAAACGATTAAGCTCCACTCTGGAATA
>CAZSXI010000093.1:0-6178 GCA_964611045.1 uncultured Cocleimonas sp.
AGGCTTGACCATCAAGCAACTCAGGTCCGCGTGTGCCGAGCATTTGTAGCTTTACGCGTTGCGATTGGCAGGCAGAGGGCACGACTTGTCCACCTGCACCAAAAGCAGTATGACTAAGGAGAAAAAGACTGGAAAGAAGAAGGGTTTTAAAAGGCATTTTATACTCCAATTTTAATAACTAATGGTACTATACGAATTAATACAGGCTTTAGGTGCCCCAAAAAACAATTCATGAATTTTATAATTAAACGGTACTTCGCACTTTTAGCGTTACTTCTATTCGTCACTTCAAATTTACAAGCCAAAGAACTGATTTTCGTATTAGCTGGGCAATCCAATATGGTTGGCCAGGGGAAAGCCTTAGAGCTTTCACCTGCTTATCGCGGTGTGCCTAGAAATGTTGAATTTTATTACAATGGTTATAAAACACCTTTAAATCGCTCTTTGCATGGGACCCATATGGAATGCGAGTAAAGCGCACTCGACACGCAATGCCAGTGCAGGACCTTTGTTTAAAAAACTAATAAAGACGGTGCATATTCAGTTTGATAGCAACACTGATCAGCTTGCAGGTATTTTATGGATGCAGGGAGAAACAGATGCCTATTATGCGACTGCAGCAAAACATTAACGTAAATACCACCAATAGCGAAAGAGAAACCGCCTTACACATGGCGGCAGCGAATGGTCATTATTCTGCGGTAATCTATTTGCTTAATCATGGCGAGAACGTACACGCAAGAACAATAAAAAAACTGGCTACCTATTCACCATGCAATAAGATTTCGTAAGGCAAATATTTAAATACTTGATTGGTTTTCAGAAAAGCGGTGTTGTTCTATTTCCCACTCTTTGTTTTCACTGCAAGTAATAACGAGGCAAGAAGGGCCGCCGTGATTGCGCGTATTGCCTGCCGCGCCTGGATTAACTACCCAAGGGTTTGCACTTTTATCAATAACTTGTTTATGCGTGTGACCGTAGATAATCACCTTGGCATCAGCGTGAGTAGTTCGTAAAGAGTCATGGCACGGTTGATGCGCACCGTGGGCGTGTCCGTGCTCTACTGTGATTTTTCCACCGGGTAAGTCGATACTTAAAACTTCTGGGAGTTTTTTGTTAGTGATGTGACAGTAGGGATCATTATTGCCCGTAACAGCTATTACTTTGCCCGTTTTGGGTTGCATAGATTCAAGTATATCTGCACCACAAATATCACCGGCATGGATGGCGATGTCGCATTCACGGATAAGTTCTATGATTCGAGGATCAAGAAATGCGTGAGTGTCTGAAACGACGGCTACAGTAGTTGCCATTATAAAAACCTGTTTCTATTAAATATTCTAGACATAAAAAAACCAGCGTATTACATCATGAGACTTTTGCACGAATCAGATGACGAGTAAAAAGGACTAAAAATTCACTGCTTTTCGTTGGAAAACTTGCTAATAACCCGTTATTAGCTTCATTTCCCGCCTCAATCAGTAAAATTTTAGCCCATTTTTCTTTCGCCACTGACTCGTGCAAAGGTCTCATCATAATACACCGGCTTTTCGTAGAGGCACTAAAAATTAATGACTATTTTTGTAAATACTATTTTGCGGAGTGACTAGACACTATAAAAACGTCAGTAGCAAAGTTGAGGTGGGGCATTATTGTTAGTGGTTAATGACGGCTATTAAATGACAACTTCTTCATGATAGTTCTATTTAAGATAAGGTATTGTTTATTAGTGGGAAGTATTTTTCCAGAGCGTGATCAAAAGATTGTTTATAGAGACTAATAAGTATGGCTTATTTATGTAGAAGTTTTTCTATTCTGTACTTGAAAGGATAATGGTAGTAGTCTTTGCCCGTTTGTTAGGCTGTACGCATTCGGTAAATAGCCGAAATGGGCGAAAAAATGAGTACTTCAACTCGTTTAAAGAGCTGTAAATTTGAGAGGTAACACCTCATGAATTACCTGTTTTTAGCTCATCAAATAAAAATTCGCTGATCACTAATTAGCAAACTGTCTGCGTAGAATTACCAAATTTTAATACTATCACTACTCCCTTTTGGGTCGTAGATATGAGGAAATAAGGATGATAAAACCAATTGGTTCTGACGAACTACAACCACGCTTCGTCTATGACGTTGCTGAACATGAAAAGCTAAGCAAAGAAGCTGAATCTCTACCATCAGTGGTCATCAGTTCACAAGCTGCCGCTAATGCAGTGATGATGGGTGGTGGTTATTTTAATCCATTGAAAGGCTACATGAATGTGGCTGATGCAATGGGTGCAGCGGAAAAAATGACCTTAACAGATGGTTCGTTCTTCCCTGTTCCAGTTCTCTGCTTACTTGAAAATGCAGACGCCATTGGTGATGCAAAGCGCATCGCATTACGTGATCCAAATGTAGACGGTAACCCCGTTATCGCTGTTATGGATGTGGATGCGATTGAAGAAGTGAGCGATGCGCAGATGAAAACGATGACAGATAAAGTTTATCGTACTGATGATATGGAGCACCCTGGTGTTCAAGCTTTCAATACTCAAGGAAAAATAGCTGTTTCTGGTCCTATCCAAGTATTGAACTTCAGCTACTTCCAGACTGAATTCCCAGACACATTCCGTACTGCAGTTGAAATCCGTGACGAAATTGCTAAGCAAGGCTGGAAAAAGATTGTTGCTTTCCAGACACGTAACCCTATGCATTTAGCACATGAAGAGCTTTGCCATATGGCAATGGATCGTCTTGGCTGTGATGGTCTGGTTATCCACATGTTGCTGGGTAAACTTAAAGAAGGTGATATTCCTGCTCCCGTTCGTGATGAAGCGATTCGCAAAATGGTAGAAGTATACTTCCCAGAGAACAGCGCAATGGTAACGGGTTATGGTTACGATATGCTTTATGCAGGACCACGTGAAGCTGTGCTTCATGCTTACTTCCGTCAAAATATGGGTGCTACGCACTTTATTATTGGTCGTGATCATGCTGGAGTGGGTGACTACTACGGCGACTTTGATGCTCAAACTATCTTTGATGATGAAGTGCCAGAAGGCGCAATGGAAATCGAAATGTTCATGGCAGATCACACAGCTTGGTCTAAGAAGTTAAACAAAGTTGTGATGATGCGTGAAGTAGATGATCATGAAAAAGATGACTTTGTGCTTCTATCAGGGACTAAAGTGCGTGAAATGTTAGGTAATGGCGAAGCGCCACCTAAAGAATTCTCACGTCCTGAAGTCGCTAAGATTTTGATAGATTATTACCAAAGTCTGTAAATACAGACCCAGCCCATTAGTGGGCTAGAGTAAAAAATCCAAGTATCGAAAGATGCTTGGATTTTTTGTTTTATATCAAATTGAATAGGTGGATATCTTTCTGTTTACACACCTATTATTCTCTTTATATTAGTTTCCCCCAAAGATCGTGCTCATCGGCATGGGTGATCTCAACTTTGGCAAATTGCCCCGGTTCTAATAACTCGCCTTCAATGTAAACCACGCCATCAATCTCTGGAGCATCGCTACTACTGCGCGCAATGGTGACATCTTCTTTTTCTGTTTCACCTTGGGTGGAATCATCGGTTAACACGGTCATGGTTTGCCCAATTTTAGTGGCAAGTTTGTTTGCGCTAATTTCTGCCTGCACTTCCATAAAACGCTCTAGGCGATATTGCTTTTCATCTTCGGGTACATGATTGGGTAGTTTATTGGATTCTGCACCATCCACTTCTGAATAGGCAAAACAACCCACACGGTTTAATTGCGCTTCGCGTAAGAAATCTAATAACACTTCAAAGTCTTCTTCTGTCTCGCCGGGGAAGCCAGCGATAAAAGTACTACGAATAGTGATGTCAGGACAAATGCTGCGCCATTTTTCAATGCGTGTTAATACCTTTTCTGCATGAGCAGGGCGGCGCATGTCTTTTAATATTCTATGACTGGCGTGCTGAAAGGGAATGTCTAAATAGGGCAGAATACCTTTATCAATATTCTCGGACATTAGAGGAATCAATTTATCAACGTGTGGGTAAGGGTAAACATAATGCAGGCGAACCCACGCATCTAACTCGCTTAAAGATTCACTTAATTGTTGTATGTGAGATTTAATAGGCTTGCCATTCCAAAAACCTGTGCGATATTTTGTGTCGATGCCATAGGCACTGGTATCTTGAGAAACGACTAATAGTTCTTTTACGCCGGCATTAACCAAATTCTCGGCTTCTTGCATTACATCGCCAATCGGGCGGCTGACTAAATCACCGCGCAAAGAGGGGATAATGCAAAATGAACAACGGTGATTACAGCCTTCTGATATTTTTAAGTAAGCATAGTGTTTAGGTGTGAGTTTAATACCTTGTGGTGGTACAAGATCAAGATAAGGGTCATGCGGTGGTGTTAAGTGCTGGTGAATTGCGCCCATCACTTCTTCATAGGCATGAGGGCCGGTAACGGCTAAAACATCAGGGTGCGCATCAAGCACTTTATCGGATTCTGCGCCAAGACATCCTGTGACGATAACTTTGCCATTTTCTTCTAGTGCTTCGCCGATAGCATCTAATGATTCTTCTACCGCGCTATCAATAAAACCGCAGGTATTTATTACAACAACATCAGCTCCATCGTATTCTGGGACTATATCGTAGCCTTCAGTTTTTAATTGGGTCAATATTCTTTCAGAATCAACTAATGCTTTGGGGCACCCTAAGCTCACAAAACCAACACGAGGGTTGTCCCCTTTTATGGAAATCACCTTGACTTATACTCCTATAAAATAAGTCCAGTTATTTAATGAACCTAAGCTTAACAAGCACTTATGGTATGCGATAACGAATTAAATGACACTGTATTTATGCACAGACCCTCATTTTGTTTAAAATAAGGGTGGAAAAGTACAAGATCGCGCATATTTTACGCTTATTCCATTAATTAGTGCTTGTAAGTTATTGATATTAAATTGATTACACAAAGTGGTTAAAAATTAACCACTTTGTGGAGGAGCTAAATGTAGCCTCACTATTTGATGGGTTTCACAAGGATATTCACAGACTTATCCACAGAAACTGTGGACAACTTTGTTTGCCCAATATGTCAAGCCTTGATGGTTGAAAAAGTGAAGAAAAAGTATAAATATTTTTTAAAAAAAGGTATTCAAGGATTTTTTAAAATGCTAGTGAGTTAGTATAGTTAATGTAAGGAGTTCCTATACCCACCCCATTATTGGTATACAAATATCAGCTTGTTTGCATTAGACTCGCAAACAATATTTCTACCCGCTTTTTTTATTGCTCCCCCGTCAATAAAGCAAAGCACTCAATTTTCTTAATTAGGAGTTCCTATGTCAATTAAACATCCTGTCGTCGCTGTTACTGGTTCATCTGGAGCAGGTACTACTTTTGTAAAACGTGCTTTTGAAAACATCTTCCGCCGTGAAGGAATTAACCCAGCTATTGTTGAAGGTGATAGTTTTCACAGTTTAAGCCGTGTTGAATTTGGCGAAATGGTTAAAAAGACAGAAGCGAAGGGTGATAACCACTTCAGTCACTTTGGACCTGAGGCGAATGACTTCGCAGCATTAGAAGCAACCTTTAAGGCGTATGGGGAGACGGGCATTGGTAAAAAGCGTTATTACTTACACAATGATGATGAGGCCACAGAGCACAATGCTCGTTTAGGTTGTAATAAAAGCTCAGGTGAGTTCACACCTTGGGAAGATATTGAAGCAGGCAGTGATTTATTGTTCTACGAAGGTCTGCACGGTTTAGCAGCTGACGAAAAACAAGGCGTCGATACCTCTCAGTTTGTAGATTTAGGTGTAGGTGTTGTGCCGAGTGTGAACTTGGAATGGATTCAGAAAATTCACCGTGATCATGCAGAGCGTGGCTACGATGAAGAAGTGATTGTTGATACGATTTTACGTCGTATGCCAGATTATGTGCATTACATTGCACCACAATTCTCACGCACTGACATCAACTTCCAGCGTGTGCCTACGGTAGATACTTCAAATCCATTTATTGCACGTGATATTCCTACAGCGGATGAAAGCTTTGTGATTATTCGTTTTAGTGATCCACAAAAATTCTGTATTGATTTCCCTTACTTGCTAAATATGATTCATGATTCGTTTATGACACGCCGTAATACGATTGTTGTTCCTGGCGGAAAAATGAGTATGGCAATGGAAATTAT
>CAZSXI010000093.1:6278-8048 GCA_964611045.1 uncultured Cocleimonas sp.
TATCATTAGGTTCTGATAATACTGGCGTATAATTAATGCTCTCATGTTGAAACGCCCACTTTTCGGGCAAATCATTACGGTATAAATCCACCTTAGCGCGAGCACCCCAGTAAATATGAAGAGGGCGAGTATCACCCTTTTCAATGAGCTCTTCTACCATCGCCTTGATGGGGGCAAACCCTGTACCACCAGCAATGAGAATTAAGGGGCGATTAGAGTTCTCATTGATATGGAAGGTTCCAAAAGGACCTTCAAAGCGTAAAATAGCTTTTTCTTTCATTTCATTAAAAACATGATCGGTAAATGTACCGCCTTTGACATGCCGTAAGTGCAGCTCTATAACTTCATCATTTGAGGGCGAGTTCGCGATTGAGAATGCACGACGACTTCTATCTCGTAAAATAAACTCGATATATTGCCCAGCACGAAATGCCATGCGTTCGTTAGCAGGTAATGTGAGTGATACCTCCATTACATCGTCAGCCAATTTTCTTAACGATGCTACGCGAGCAGGTAGAATTTTAATCTCTATATCTGCAACGTTTTCAATTTCTCTTATATCAAGTACTAAATCAGATTTTGCAATAGACACACAAAAAACAGCTTTGCCTTTTTCGTGTTCATGCTTCATCACAGTTAATGGTAAACCATCGGGATATTCAATATCGCCAGAGATGACTTGTCCTAAACAGGTGCCACATGAGCCTGTTCGACAGCCGTAAGGAAAAGATATCCCTTGTCTTAACGCAGCGCTCAAAATAAATTCATTTTCTTCGGCTTCAAACGTATGTCCGCTAGCGTCGAGTGTTATTTTAAATGCCATCTTTTTGAGGTACTCAATGTATGTGGTTGATTTTTAAAGTCTGCATTCTAACAGTTAAATAAATCACTGCTTTTTTATTTTTTCTTAAACATCAATTGCCTTAATTAACACAAGTGAGTAAACCTGATTAGGTAAAGTTTTGCCCAAGTTATCCACAGACTACGAACAGCTTCTAAAGATGAAAAACACAATATGTTGTGCTTGACGAGACTACTGAGCACACTCTATAGTGTGCCCACTTAAAAGTTACACGACTAACGAGTAAATATCGTTTTAAACCTTATTGCTTTTAATTCTTATTTAAATTTTCGATAACACTAGGTTGCATCGGGTATTTTTTAATAGTTACCCTCGTTAATAAACGGCGTTATTTTAATAAAACTGTGGCTAACAGCCGTAAACAAAAATAGTCTAATTAATAAGAAGATATGCAAAAGTATTTTTGCATATCCAAAGGAGTCGTATCACGATATTTTTGCGTGATGCAATAGTCTAAATTTTAGAAATAGCCATGCTTACATCGTCGCAGATGGATTGCTTGCAGTGATTTCATCACACTATTTCACTATGGATCAGAATGGAGAAGAAACATGCAACCAGTCAGCAATGACACCATTGATAACGAACTTAGCAATGGTCAAGACCCTATAGCAACAAGCGTACTAGATGTAATTGATGAAACCATGGCAAGAACCACTGAAAAAGAAGCCGTAATTTATAAAGTTATTCGCCGCAATGGTAAAGTTACCCCTTTTGATAAAAGCAAAATCGAAGTTGCACTCACTAAAGCCTTTCTAGGTGTTGAAGGTGGCGTTGCTGCCGCATCATCACGTATCCATGAGACGGTTAGAAAAATGTCGCAAGAGGTTAACAACAATCTATTTCGTCGTATGCCTGATGGCGGCATCGTCCATATCGAAGATATTCAAGATCAAGTAGAACTTGCA
>CAZSXI010000094.1:0-8017 GCA_964611045.1 uncultured Cocleimonas sp.
TTCACAGAACATCCCAAAAATATCCGATTAACCTACGGGTGAAACGGATATTTTTAAAATATCCTGTGAAACCAAATACTTGCACTCTATTTCGCTCCTCTATCTGGGGGTCTGGGTACTTTGAGGGACTTGAATGAAGAATCAGAAATTTTTTGAGAACTACCGAGCATTGTACTGATAGCTTATTCAGCCTCGTTTAAAACTAAAAAAACACATCACGTTGAATTACACGCTAATCAAGACAACCAAGGGCTATTAAAATCTTGCTCTGACATATTCGCCACTTTTTTCTCAATCGATTCAAGCGAGCGAACCAGCGTTACTGTCTTTCGCTCTAGCTGCTTTAATTTTTTCTTTCGAAACTGTTTTTCTTTAACAGGAATTTCCACTCCTCCACTAATAACCGTAGCGCGTGGTCGTTTACGGCGGTCAAAAGTTGTGTAATAGAGCGCGGTGTAAAGGTTATGAATTTCTTTATGCAGATCATCTAGTTGGTTTAGCTGTGGAATATTGACGAGTTTGAATCCTTCTTGGGTGTGCCATTTTCCCAATAAGCAGTCCGAGCAGCTTACGGGTTTATTGATTTGATTTTGTGGATGATTGGCGAGTAACTTATGCGCCTGCTTGATCCACTCTATATGATCAGGCTTGGCTTGTTGCAATATTGTTATTATTTGATTCTTGTTCATTTTTTAAGCATATTCCTTCGACAGCAGAATACAAGTTTTGTCAGATGATGCGCAATTTTTTTGAAGGACAGTCTGTGATAGGATTGCAAAATGAAGAGTCAAAATAATGAAACACATGCACATAGAACTTTCATACTTCCTGTAAGAGTCTATTATGAAGACACCGATGCAGGTGGGGTTGTCTACCATTCTAATTACATCAATTTCTTTGAGCGCGCCCGTACTGAATGGCTGCGCCAACTAGGTTATGAGATGGATGAATTGGTGAGTGATGAGCAATTAGTTTTTGTTGTAAGAGCGTTAAATTGTGAGTATTTACGCCCTGCGATATTTAATGACGAACTTTTTGTCTCCGCTGAAATCATAGACGTGGGTAACACCAGCATTAAGTTTGAACAAAAAGTAATGCGAGTGAGTAAAGAACTGGATAAAACGGAAGAGGCTTGCATTACTTTGGCAAAAGGAACAGTCACGGTCGTTAGCGTTGATAGCAATAAATTTAGACCCAAACGCTTACCAAAACAATTATTAGAAACGATTAAAGAAATAGCTGAAAGCTAGACTTAACTTTTTACCCCCTCTTCCTAGCAGGGAGAGGGTTGGGGCGAGGGTAGAGTTCCAAAGATACTATTATCTTCGAGCATTCTACCCCCTCCCTAGCCCTCCCCCTGCTAGGTGGAGGGGACAAAAACAAAGGGGAAAACAGTGGAATTTGACCAAACTATTTTACAATTAATACTCGAGGCCAGTCTGATTGTGAAAATCGTCATGGTAATTCTCGTGTTAGCATCGCTTGCCTCGTGGGCATTAATGTTCGTAAAATCTAGCCAGATAGGAAAAGCACAAAAGAAATTAGAAGTTTTCGAAGATCGTTTTTGGAGCGGTATCTCGCTCAATAAACTCTACAGTGATTTAGGGCAACGAACCGATCGTGAAGGCATGGCAGCAATATTCTTTGGCGGTTATCACGAATATGCGCGTTTAAACAAAGGTGCGACACCTCGGCAATTCCCCATCGTCGATACAGCACAGCGTGCTATGCGCGTTGCCGAAACACGTGAACTCGATAAGCTAGAGCAAAATCTCACCTTTCTAGCAACCGTGGGTTCTACCAGTCCGTATATAGGATTGTTTGGTACAGTCTGGGGAATCATGAACTCATTTTTATCATTAAGTGTGATGAAACAAGCAACACTTGCGGTGGTTGCGCCTGGTATAGCAGAAGCGCTAATCGCAACCGCGATTGGCTTATTCGCGGCAATTCCAGCAGTTATTGCCTATAACCGTTTTAGCGATAAAGTTGATCGTATTTCAGTGCGCTATGAAAACTTTAGAGAAGAGTTTACTACCTTGTTAGAACGCCAAATTCATATGAAAAATGGTGATGTTTAATGTCACGCCGTTGTAAAAAAAGGCGCGCAATGGCAGAGATGAATGTCGTGCCTTATATCGACGTGATGTTGGTTTTGCTGATTATTTTTATGGTGACAGCACCGATGATGCAAACGGGCGTTCAAGTAGACTTGCCAAGTGCAGATGCTAGTACGTTAGAGACGGGCGAAGGGCAAGAGCCACTGACTATTTCTGTGGATGTTAAAGGTGTAATTACTCTAGAGGATGGCGAAAATACCTATGCAGAAATTACTGAATCGGAACTAACCAGGCACATTGCAGGTCAGTTAGGTGATAAAAGCCTGCGCGCGGTAAACATCCGTGCAGATAGTAATATTGCCTACAAAGAAATTATGCGAGTCATGGTAGCGGCACAGAAAGCAGGTGCTAAAAAAATCGGTTTAGTCGCAGACCTTGCTGTAGAAAAATAAGAACTATTCATGATTAAAACACTCTTAAAACACCCAGTGGCAATAATAGGTGCAATTATATTACACTTATTTATTGTTGGATTGTTTGTGTTGAGTTTTGACTGGACAGAAAAACCAAAGATAGCGGATGCCGGTATTCCCGTTTCAATCATATTTCCCAATGCAGGAGATGCACTTGAAATGCCAAGTAATGCAATAGAGCCAAAGCCAGAAGAAAAGCTTGTAGAAGAGGCTGCCCCAGATTCAAAAGCATTGCTTGCTGAGAAGAAGAAAACCTTAGAAGCGTTAGAAAAGAAAGAAGAGCAGGAACGACTTGCGGTTGAGGCAAGCAAAGAAGCCACGCGTAAAATAAAAAATGAAAAAGAGAAAAAGCAAAAAGAACTCGCGGTAGCAGAGCAACGTAAAAAAGAAGCAAAGGCTGAGGAAGTACGCATAGCAGAAAAAAAGAAAACGCAAGAAGCGGAAGAAAAAGCAACTAAACTCAAGCAAGAACAAGAAGCTGCGGAGCAAGTTGCCCAAAAAGAGGCAGAGGAGGAAGCGATTAGGGAAAAAGAAGAGCAGTTAGCCAAAGAACAGGCGGATGAAAAAGTCAGAGAAGAACGCAAAGAAGAGGAAGTACTTGCAAGAAAGAAAGCCGAAAAGAAAAAGGCTGTGAAAGAAGCTAAGCGAAAAGCAGAGGCAAAAGCAACGCAAGCTAAGAAAGATGCAAAGAAAAAAGCAGAGCGAGAAAAGAAAGAAGAGGAACGTCTAGCCAAAAACAAGGCGGAGAAAAAGGCAAAAAAATCAGCCGAAGAGAAAGCGATAAAGAAAGCTCAGGAGAAAAAAGAAGCCGAAGAACGTGCTACAAAAGCAAAGGCAGAAAAAGAGAAGCAAGAACGAATTGCAAAAGCAAAAGCGGAGAAAGAGGCAAAGGATAAAGCCATAAGAGCAGAAAGTCAGCGTAAATGGCAAGAAGCACAAGAGAAGAAAAAAGCGGATGCGATAGCAGCAGAGGCTAAAAAGAAAGCAGGGGCAGAAGCTGCAGCGAATAGAAAATCATTAGAAAAGGCTAAGCAAGGAGCTTTAGGCTCATGGGGAAATAAAGTTGAAAGAAGAGTGAAAAGGCATTGGCATGAACCTCCAGGCTCATCAGGGAGTACAGCAAAGGTAAGAGTTTCTGTTTCAGCTAGTGGTTATATTATAGGAAGCGTTAAAATATTAAGCTGTAAAGGCTCTGCCCCTTTTTGTGCCTCAATAGCGGATGCTTTTTCTGATGCTGAGCCTCTTCCGAGAACAGAGCCTAAATATCAGTTTAGTAATGGTGATCGTACGTTCACAATGACAATGAATGCTAGGTAACTGAAAAGTAATGCTTTTTACTTAGTGAGGCAAATTTTATTAAAATATATCGAACTTTTTTAATT
Source organism: uncultured Cocleimonas sp. (assembly GCA_964611045.1). Classification (GTDB taxonomy): domain Bacteria; phylum Pseudomonadota; class Gammaproteobacteria; order Thiotrichales; family Thiotrichaceae; genus Cocleimonas. Next base: position 3,916 of record CAZSXI010000094.1, read on the forward strand.
AAAAGAGACTAAAATTGTATGATTTTTACAACAACTTTTACAACAACAATTATTACTCCAGCTAAGAATGAAATAATAAAGGGCATAGTTTCGCTCTTTATTATTTTACTTTTACTTGTTTCAACTTCACTCTATGCCGAGCTACAATTAAGTGTTTCGAAGACAGCAAATGACGGCATTCCCATCTACATCGCCAATATCTCAGCGGCAATTCCTGGGGGTCACAACGGCATTATTGAAGCTGATCTTAAACGCAGTGGTCGTTTCACCATCATTGATCGCTCAAAAATAACAAATTTAGCTCCCTACGGTGATGCACTTAACGCAGGTGCTTATCAAGATATTGCCGACTATATTGTGCGTGGCAAAGATAACGGCAACGGTGGTTTGTTTATCGAATTAGTCAGTACATCAGACAATGCAAAAACGAATTACACTATTACGGCAAATAGTAATTCGCGTAGACCTGCTCACAAAGCGGCAGATCAAATCTATGAAAAAATCACTCGAGAAAAAGGCGCATTTGATACTCGTTTGGCATACGTGACTGTTACAAGTGGCACCAGCAGTAACCGAATGTTTAAGTTATTTATATCTGATGCGGATGGTCACAACACGCATCAAGTCTTGTCATCGCGTGAACCAATCACATCACCTTCGTGGTCGCCTGATGGTAGCGAGCTAGCCTATGTTTCTTTTGAAAGTGGCAGCTCTGGGATTTATATCCAGAATATTTTCACAGGTAAAAAACGCTTAATTTCAGCACGTGATGGTAGCAATAATGCGCCTGCATGGTCGCCTGATGGTACGAGACTTGCGATGAGTTTATCGTTTAGTGGCAACCCTGAAATTTATACTGTTAACGTCAGTAGTGGCGAAATGAAGCAAGTGACACGCTCAAGCGCCATTGATACTGAGCCTGTTTGGAGTGGTACCAACTCAATTGTTTTCACCTCTAATCGTGGTGGAAAGCCACAGTTATATCTCAAAAATGCAAGTGGTAGCGGATCAGCGAAACGCTTAACTTTTGACGGTAAATACAATAGTGCGGCTGATGTTGCGAATAAGAAAATGGCATTTATCACGGGTAATCGTGGTGCATTTCATGTTGCGATAAAGTCTTTGGGCGGTGATTCTGGCAGGGATATGCTCTCAAATGGCAGCAGTGATGAAACCCCAACACTTGCCCCTAATGGAACTATGGTGGCTTACACAACACTAAGAAATGGACAGAACACATTAGCGGTCGTTAGCGATAACGGCAAAGCAAAACAATTTTTACGAGCATCGGAAGGCGATATACGCTATCCAGCATGGTCACCCTATTTACACCGATGAGGAATAATGAGAATGATAAATAAGAACATCAATAAAAGTCTGAAAACAAAATTGATACTTTCACCAATGCTATTAGGGTTTTTGGCATTAAGCGCCTGTAGCCAACAAACTAAGCCCGATGAGTCTGATAGTGCAGTAACACAAGAAAACACAGGCTCTACAACAGGTACTGTCGATGCAGGTGGTGCATCGGGTGTAACAAGCAATAGCACGCGAGGGGATTACCTACCCAATGTAAATAACAATCCAAATGACACAAGAGATTTAACTTTGGCTGGTTTGAAAGATCCTGAGAACTTACTTTCAAAACGTGTGATTTATTTTGATTATAATCAAGCGGGTATCCGTGCTGAATACATGGTGTTGATAAACACACATGCAAAGTTAGCAGTTAAATTTCCACAATTAAAAATGCGCTTAGAAGGTCATGCAGATGAGCGTGGATCACGCGAGTACAATGTGGCATTATCAGAGCAACGCTCACAATCGGTAAAACGTATTATGGGTGCGCAGGGAGCGCGCAGTGGTCAAATTAAAACCATTGGTTATGGCGAAGAATTGCCAATAGTGACAGGGCAGAATAAAAACTCTTGGCAACAAAACCGTCGTGTTGAAATCAAATATGAGAATTATTAAATATGGGCAAACTAAAAACAGGGATCGTTCTTAGCTTCTTTTTATCACTTACTTCTGTTTATGCAGAAATAAGCCCTGAGACTGCCATAAATATTTTCCAACGCTTAGAAGCGCTGGAAAATAAAAGTCGTGAGCTTACCGGTGAAAATGAAGTGCTAAAGCATCAGCTGAGTCAGTTAAAGAAAGCACAAAAACAAGGCTTCTTAAGCATCGATGAACGTATGGATACTTTGGCAAATGCAGCGCAGCCAGAAACGCCAAAACAACCTGAAGTTAAAAAAGAAGATGCTGAAACTAAAGATGAGAAAGTAACAATCAGTGGTGATGCTAAGGTCAAAGAAGGCACAGGCGAAAAGAAGGAGCCTGCTGTAAAAATCACATCATCAACGGCAACACCTGAAACACCAAAAGCAACAGCGAAGTCAGACGCTAAGAAAAAATCCAGAGCGCCTAACAGTTATGAAAGAGAAACCTATCAAGCGGCTTTTACTCTCATGAAGAAATCACCATCGGCAGCAACTAAAGCGTTTCAAGAGTACATAAAAATGCAGCCAGAAAGTCCGTTAGCGGCAAATTCTCAATATTGGATTGGTGAAATCATGTATTCGCATAATAACTACAAAGGCGCGGTACAAGAGTTCATCAAAGTATTGCAAAAATATAAATACAGCGATAAAGCACCCGATGCGGCGATCAAGCTTGGTTACAGTTTTTATGCACTAAAGAATTGGACGTATGCCAGAAGAACCTTTGATGATGTGATCAAATATTTTCCTGAAAATGCAAATGCGGTTAATTTAGCGCAAAGACGTTTGGCAAAAATGACAGCGGCAGGAAATTAGTACGCATTGTGGTGAATGCCATTTTAGAAAAATAATAGTCCCCTCCACCTAGCAGGGGGAGGGTTAGGGAGGGGGTAGAAGGCTCTAAATAATTTACTATTTTTGACTTTCGACCCTTCCCTCTCCCTGCTAAAGAGAGAGTAAACCGCTAACTAGGATCTTGAAAGAAAATATACGAAGTAGAATAATCACTAAATTCAAAATAAACTTTCTTCTTTTCGTTGTCATCAATCTTCCCATTTAGGTTTATATCGATATAGCCGTATCCATATCGATATGGGCGGTCTTTACCGTTGCTTGTTCCTAATGCGGTTGTGAGCTTATCAATCTTCATAAAGCGTTTAACCAGCGTATTTCCCGCATAAATTTCTAAAATACCATCTGTACCTGTCCAGTTTTGTAGGGCGCGTCCGAATTGGTTTTGTGTTTCTTGTGTACAAGCGCTGAGACTTAATACAGCGACAGCAATTAATAGTTTTATTTTCATGGTTTTCTCTTCTATGCTTGGTGTGAGGATATTTTATGATACTTTACTACGTCCATGACCCAATGTGCAGTTGGTGTTGGGGTTTTCGCCCAACTTGGAAAGAGATTCAAGCAGGCTTACCCAAAGAAATTGAGGTGAAATATCTGCTTGGTGGACTCGCGCCCGATAGCAACGAGCCAATGCCACAATCAATGCAGGCAGATATAGCGGGATACTGGAAGAAAATTCAACAGCATATTCCTAACACTAAATTTAACTTTGATTTTTGGGAGCAATGCGAGCCAAGGCGCTCAACCTATCCCGCTTGTCGTGCAGTGATTGCAGTTAAAAAGCAAAACCCTGAGATTGAAAAGATAATGATTGAAGCAATCCAAACGGCTTATTATCTTAATGCAAAAAACCCTTCGGATGATGAAGCACTTATAGAGATAGCAGATAAGTTAGGCTTGGACACGACACAGTTTTCTACCGATTTAAACAGTGATGACACTCAGCAACAATTAATAAAAGAAATCCAGTTTGGACAGAGCATAGGCGCAAGGGGATTTCCAAGTATGATTTTAAACGTGGATGGCGCTTATAAGACTGTTCCGCTAAATTATAACGACTCTGTGCCTGCGTTAGATTACATCCATCAAATAGAAAGTGCCTAAATGATTGAATGCATAATTTTTGATTGTGACAGCACGTTGGTCGATAGCGAATATTTAGGTCATGTGCGATTAAAAATAGGGCTGAATTATCGCAAAAAATGGCACATTTATAACCCACCTCCCCTGTTTTATGCTGTTTTGTAAGT
>CAZSXI010000095.1:0-7956 GCA_964611045.1 uncultured Cocleimonas sp.
ACTACGCTTTATGCAGCGTTAACAAACCTTAATGAAACCAGTCGAAATATTTTAACGGTAGAAGACCCGATAGAGTATTACATCGATGGTATTGGGCAAACGCAGGTTAATAATAAAGTAGATATGAGTTTTGCGCGTGGCTTAAGGGCTATTTTGCGTCAAGACCCTGATGTAGTAATGATTGGTGAGATTCGAGACCTTGAAACTGCAGAAATTGCGGTACAAGCATCGTTAACAGGCCACTTAGTTTTCTCAACCTTGCATACCAATACTGCCGTTGGTGCAGTAACACGTTTACGTGATATGGGTGTTGAGCCATTTTTGTTGTCGTCCAGTTTAATTGGTGTTATTGCTCAACGCTTGGTACGTTTGCTGTGTGAAGATTGCAAAACACCTTATATTCCAGATCAATCTGAATGTGAGTTGATCAATATTGATCCTGCAACACCGCCTACACTTTATCACCCTAAAGGTTGTACAGGGTGTAATCACTCAGGTTATATTGGGCGCAATGGTATTTATGAGTTTGTTGAAATTGATGACACAACACGCAATATGATTCACGATGGTGTGAGTGAGCAAGCGGTTGAAGATTATGTGCATCAGCGTGTCCCCACAATTCGTCAAGACGGGATGCGTTTAGTGCTTGCAGGTAGAACGTCACTCGAAGAAGTGTTACGCGTTTCTCGTGAAGACAAGCGCGAAGAAAAGAAACTGAATTAAAAATGCCAGCTTTTGAATACATTGCTCTAAATGCAAAGGGCAAAGAAGAAACCGGCATTTTAGATGGCGATAATGCAAAGCAAGTGCGTCAGCTTTTGCGAGACAGCAATCTAACACCTTTAGAAATCAACCAAGTTGAAAAATCAGAAAGTGGTGATAAAAATAAGCCTCAGAGAGCAGGGCGTGTAAAAGCGGCTGACCTTGCTTTATTGACAAGACAACTAGCTACTTTGGTGCAATCAGGATCACCACTTGAAGAAGCGCTGGCAACTACAGCAAAACAAACTGAAAAAAGAAATATAAAACATATTTTAACAGCCGTGCGTACCCGCGTTGTTGAAGGCTATTCATTAGCTGATGGTTTAAAAACCTATCCTTCCGTTTTTCCTGCGATGTATCGTGCTACCATCGCAGCGGGAGAACAATCTGGGCATTTAGATGCTGTATTAGAACGTATGGCAGATTACACCGAATCTCGACAAGAAACACAGACGCGTATTGCTAATGCCATGTTTTACCCCGTTATTTTAACGATCGTATCCATTGCGATTGTGGCAGGTTTATTAGGCTTTATCGTTCCTAAAATTATTGCGGTGTTTGATAATATGGGGCAAGAACTTCCACCGATGACACGCGGTTTGATTATTGTTAGTGATTTTGTGCGTGATTATGGTTTATATATTGCTGCAGTGCTTGTTGTTCTCTACATCATCTTTAAACAGGCTATAAAGCTTCCCAAGTGGCGTTATATTTATCATGGTTTTTTGCTTAAACTACCGCTGATTAAAAAGATGGTACGCGGTATAAATACCGCCCGCTTTGCTCGAACCTTAAGTATTTTAGCGTCAAGTGGTGTTCCTATCTTAGATGCCATGTCGATCTCTGCAAAGGTTGTACAAAATCTTCCCATGCGCCAAGCAATCGAAACAGCCGCACATAAAGTACGCGAAGGTAAATCGATTAATAGGGCTTTAGATCAGGCGGGTTACTTTCCTCCTATGACTGTTCATCTTATCGCTAGTGGCGAAAGTAGTGGCCGTTTAGACGAAATGTTAGAGCGTGCAGCCGTACAGCAAGAACGTGAAACAGATTCGATGTTAACCAATATGTTAGGGCTTTTTGAGCCAATGTTGATATTGGTGATGGGTGGGGTTGTGCTACTAATTGTGTTATCTATATTGTTGCCGATATTAAATTTGAACCAATTAGTGCAATAATGCACTTATAACAGTGAGCAATTGATTTTATTAGTTTTTTATTTACTATTTACTATTTACTATTTACTATTTATTAGGATGAGGAGAAAAATATGGTTTTAAATTTACGTAAAACTCTAATGAGTTTTTTATTGGCGGCAGTATTGCTTCCAGCCATTGCGTTTGCCAATACCGAGTTTAAAGGTACTGAAACGGTTAATATAAATCGTGCAAATGCGGCAACATTATCAGCTTACCTTAAAGGTATCGGTGCGAATAAGGCAGAAGCGATTGTTAAGTATCGTAAAGCCAATGGTAAGTTTAAAAGCATCGAAGATTTAAAAAACGTACCAGGAATAGGCGATGAGACGTTTAAAGATAACAAGCGCAAAATGTCTACATCTCGAGGTAAAAGCGTTGCGCCAGAAGGTTACAAACTAGGCAAGAGTAGCGGTAAATCTAAGTCACCTTCAAAGAAGACTGCAGCCAAAAAATCGACAACAAAGAAAAGCACTTCTAGCTCTAAAAAAGATATGAATGATTCATCTAAGTCTACTAGCAAGAAGAATACCTCAAAGTCATCAGATAAAAAGGCAAGCACAAAAGAGAGCAAGAAAAAATCTTCTAAAAAGAGTTCTAAAAGTAGTAAGGATAAGAAAAAGTCTAAAGATAAGAAAAGCACTAAGAAAGACAAAAAGTCTAAAGATAAGAAAAAGAAGAATAAACCAAAAAAGAAAGATAAGTAATTATTTTTAGATTTTGAGTAGAAGCCGATTGCAACTTGTCGGCAAAAAGTGACTGAATAGCCAGTTTCCTGCAAAGGAACTGGCTATTTTTTAACCAAAACGATAATCTGTTTGCATTCGAAATAACCAATAGAAAAGAGGTTGTATGCTGTTGTATATAGCTCTCTTATAATTAAAATGAATATATTAGTTACTGGCGGAGCAGGATACATCGGCTCACATACCTGCATAGAACTTATGGCCGCGGGCTACACTCCTATTGTTTTAGATAATCTTTGTAATAGCTCAACGGTTTCTTTAGACAGAGTTAAACAAATTACAGGAAAAGCAGTTACCTTTATTAAAGGCGATGTGCGTGATCCTAAAATTCTAGATAAGGTTTTCAAAAAGCATAATATCTATGGTGTAATTCACTTTGCAGGTCTAAAAGCAGTAGGTGAATCGGTTGAACAGCCGTTTATGTATTACGATAATAATATTGCAGGCAGTATTTGCTTGTTTGATGCGATGAACCGTAACAATGTAAAGCGCATTATTTTTAGCTCATCAGCAACGGTTTATGGTGATCCTGCTACCGTTCCTATTAAAGAAGATTTTCCTGTTAGTGCGACCAATCCTTATGGACGTTCAAAACTTCATATAGAAGAAATTCTACAAGATATTTATGTGTCAGATAATAAGTGGAATATTGGATTGCTCCGATACTTTAATCCTGTTGGCGCGCATAAGAGTGGCTTAATTGGTGAGGACCCTAACGGTATCCCAAACAATCTCATGCCTTATGTGGCTGGTGTTGCAGTGGGCAAATACGAGCAGTTATCTGTTTTTGGTGGTGACTACCCAACACCTGATGGCACAGGGGTGCGTGATTATATTCATGTGGTTGATCTTGCAAAAGGTCATGTAAAAGCACTACAGGCGTTTGAGAATAAAAAAGTTGAAAATTTATATACCGTGAATTTAGGTACGGGCATTGGTTATTCGGTGCTTGAAATGGTCAAGGCATTTTCTACCGCATCAAAAAGAGAAGTAGCCTACAAAATCGTGGATCGCAGACCGGGAGATATTGCTTGTTGTTATGCAGACCCTGCATTGGCAAAAGAAATGCTGGGCTGGGAAGCCCGATTTGGTATTCAAGAAATGTGTGACGATACTTGGCATTGGCAGAGTAGTAATCCCAATGGATATAAATCATCAATTGATACCGATAACAACTCTGAATTTGATGAAGTTATTGAAAAAGCACTTGCTTAAAGTAATCGCTAAAAGAGAATAATATTATGACTATAAATCAAACCGTTTTTAAGGGTTCTATTAGAGCCGTAGTAGCAATAATGTCATTGGCATTTTTAAGTGCTTGTTCCAGCGTCTCAGCGCCACCCACTATGGCAGAAACAGCCACAGCAGCTCGTTCTGTTGATGCTTTGAATCGTGCTTCAAGTTATGCTCCTCAGTACTCTGGTAACACCCAAGAGGCATCAAAGGTTGTTTATCGTCCTGCGATAACTACAATTTCGCCTCAAGATACCTTGGATATTAATGTATTCAAAGTGCCTGACTTATCAGCAACGGCGATAAAAGTAGAATCAAATGGTGTGATCTCGTTGCCATTAGTTGGCTCTGTTCGAGTGGCTGGTCTAAGTATTGCCCAAGCAGAGAGTGTAATCACTCAGCGCCTGACACAATATATGCAAGAACCAAAAGTTAGTGTAGTTCGTACAGATAATGCCGTTTCAAAACGTGTCACGGTTGAAGGTGAAGTGAGAACACCGGGCGTTTTCCCGATTAAAGGAAACCTAAGTTTTCTGCAAGCTATCGCAATGGCACAAGGTGTGACGGAACTAGGTAACTCACGCAATGTTTTGTTCTTCCGTGATGGGGCGCAACATAATGTTAGCCTAGATTTAGTCAGAACAGGGCAAATCCCAGACCCTATATTACGGGGTGATGATCGTATCATCGTGCTGAAAGACCCTGCGAAAGTGAGAGAAAAGAAGATCATTGATTATCTTCCCGCAGTGATGGCACCGCTCTCATTATTTGGAGTGGGTGGTTAAAACTAGATCATCTTATAACTAAACCAAAGGACGCATTTTTTGCGTCCTTTTTTATGTGTGCCATTTTATCTCTCGTGCAGAAGTCTTTCTAAGGTTATCATCAAGACATGAAAGTAAATGCCGATCAATTAGAGCCATTTTTGCAACGACAGCAAGAAATCCCGCGTGCTTTTTTAATCACGGGTGATGAGCCTTTGCAAGTAATGGAAGCCTGTGATGCGATTCGTTTACAAGCTAAAAATCAAGGTTACAGTGAACGCGATGTTTTACATGCTGATAATAAGTTTGATTGGGGTGCATTATTGGGTGCGTCGAATGCGTTGTCCTTGTTTAGCGAAAAGAAGCTGATTGATTTACGTGTTGAAACCAAAACACCTGGGCGAGTTGGTAGCCAAGCTATCCGAGATTATACGCAAAACCCGCCTGACGATAAGGTGTTGTTAATGCAAATGCCCAAGCTAGTGGGAAGTGCAAGAAATGCTGCGTGGGTGAAAGCGATTGAGAAAATTGGAGTCGTCGTTCAAGTGTGGGATTTGTCGCCACCACAAACCATGGCGTGGGTCGCTAAACGTATGCGCGCAGCAGGTATGCGACCTAGTAATGATGCAGTGAGATTATTGACCGAGCGTGTCGAAGGTAACTTACTCGCAGCAACCCAAGAGATCAGTAAATTAAAATTATTATTTGGATCTGATGACGGACAAGAGATTGCCATCGAGGATAAACAGGTTTTAGAATCGGTGAGTGATAGCTCGCGTTTTTCAATTTTTGATTTATCCAATGCGGTGATGATGGGTGATGTACATCGCGTTCAACATATTCATCATAACCTCAAAGAAGAGGGGGCGCCAGTTCAGTTAATGCTTTGGACACTGAGTGATTTAAGCCGTCAGCTTTATAATGCCAGCTTTAGCTTAAAAAATGGCGTGGCAGCTTCGCAGATATTGGCAAAAATGCCGCGACCGAGACAAAAGCCGTTTCAAGTTGCTCTGCAACGAATGCAATATGCTGATTGGACATCAATTCTTAAAAAGAATGTTGCAATTGACCGCTTATCTAAGGGGCAGGGCGATATTGCGAATAAAGGATTGGGCAGAGTCTGGTCAGACTTGTTAGAATTGTCGCTAATACTGGCTGGATCAGCTGTAATAAGCGAATAATCGCTAAATTTGCACTATTTATTAAGTCCACCCCCCTTGTTTTTTGACGTTTTGTACGAAAACTTAGCTGTTTAAACAGTATCCGGTGCTTCAACCAGCATCGACACTTCCTTCGGAAGGTGTAGCGATATACTTTTTAACGCCTAGGGCGTACAAAAAAGCAAAAAATGAGGGGGGTGGATTGCAAAAGATGATTAAATAAAGACTATGAACCAAGATATTAAAAAATACATGCATGATTTAGGGCGAAAGGCACGAAAAGCCTCGAGCACCCTGGCGGCTGTTGAATCAAAACAGAAAAATGATGCGCTACACGCGATTGCAGATAATTTAATCGAGCAGAGTGAAGTCCTAAAAACCGAAAATGCTAAAGATTTACAAGCAGGCAAAGAAAAAGGCTTAGAAGCTGCGATGTTAGATCGTTTAGCACTCACCGATGAAGGGATTGCAAAGATGGCAGAAGGTTTGCGCCAGATTGCAGCGCTGGCTGATCCTATCGGTGAGATCAATGATCTTAAATTTATGCCATCGGGTATTCAAGTGGGTAATATGCGCGTGCCTTTGGGCGTGATCGGTATTATTTACGAGTCTCGCCCTAATGTAACGGCAGATGCGGCTGCGCTTTGTTTAAAATCTGGCAATGCTACCATTTTGCGTGGTGGATCTGAGGCGATACATTCCAATAAAGCGGTGGCGGCATGTATTCAGGCGGGCTTGAAAAAAGCAGGTTTACCAGCGACTTGTGTACAGGTGGTTGAAACGACTGACCGTGAAGCGGTGGGTGAATTACTACGCTTAAAAGATTCAGTAGATGTGATTATTCCACGTGGCGGAAAGGGTTTAATTGAGCGTGTAAGCAACGATTCATTAATTCCAGTAATCAAGCACTTAGATGGCATTTGTCATGTGTATATTGATGATGATGCAGACACTGAAAAAGCGATCAAAGTGACATATAATTCTAAAAGCCAACGCTATGGGACGTGTAATACGCTAGAGACATTATTGATCGCAAAATCTCGTGCAGGTGAAATTCTACCCGCGCTTAAAACCCTGTTTGATGAAGAAGGTGTTGAGCTACGCGGCTGTGTAAAAACGCAAGCGATTATCGAATGTAACGAAGCGAATGAAGAAGACTGGACGACGGAATACTTAGCACCCATTTTATCCATAAAAGTTGTGAATGATATAGATGATGCGATCGAGCATATCAATAGGTATAGCTCGCAACATACCGAATCGATCATCACCCAAGACATTACAAAAACACGTCGCTTTATGCGCGAAGTTGATTCTGCCTCGGTGATGGTTAATGCTTCAACTCGCTTTGCAGATGGTTTTGAATATGGCTTAGGTGCAGAAATTGGTATTAGCACCGATAAGCTTCACGCACGCGGTCCTGTGGGACTAAATGGCTTAACCTCACTCAAGTATGTGGTATTTGGTGATGGTCATATCCGTTCTTAACTGTTTGTTGAGCTAAGCTAATGATTGGTATTCTTGGTGGAACATTTGACCCCATTCATTTTGGACATTTACGCCCAGCGTTAGAAATTTTTGAGCAATTAGACTTGGATGAGTTACATTTTATTCCTAGTGCAAATCCACCACACCGTTGGCAGCCAGAAGCAAGCGCTGAACATCGTTTAGAAATGGTAAAGCTGGCAGTGAAAGGTATTGATGATTTTGTGGTGGATGATCGTGAATACCATCGTGATGGTGCATCGTATACGGTTGATACATTGGCATCTATTCGTGAAGAGATTGGCAATACCGAACCGCTTTGTATGCTTATCGGCATGGATGCTTTCGAACACTTTACAAAATGGCATGATTGGCAAGGGATCTTGAAATTGGCGCATTTGGTCATATCATCAAGACCTGGAACAAATCCTATTGAAATAGATGATTGGATGAAGGAACGAGTGACAGAATCTAGCGATGAATTGCATCAGCACCCAGCAGGGAAGTTATTTTTTGCCGATGTTAGCCAGCTAGATTTATCCGCCACCTTTTTGAGAAAGCAGATTAAAGAAAGAAAAAGCTCACGATTTGCAACGCCTGTAGAGGTGGG
>CAZSXI010000096.1:0-6211 GCA_964611045.1 uncultured Cocleimonas sp.
GATAAACTGGCTTGTGCTTGCTCTTGGGCGCTTTGAATATCCAAGTTATTGCGTATCACCAAAGCAAGAACTGCCTCTAAACTAGTATGATTTTTCAACCATTGCTCTTGCTTGTCTTTTGTATTTAAACGAGCTACCTGTTGCTGTAAACCACGCGATACCGTGTGAATACCATTTTGGTTTTTCACGTTATTCAAACGTGCTGAAGCATTATTTTTCCTGATAGCTATCTGATGTTTAAAGGCTTTAAGCTTTTTATCATTAATTGACGCAGTTTTAACAACGATAATCGCAGGCTGCGCTTTTAAATTATCACTGACATAGCTTGAATAGGTGTGATTATTAAAATCACGCTGCAATTCATTAATGGTGCTTGTTTTTGTGGTGCTTGTCGTGGAGCACGCCGATAGAAACACAAAAGGAATAATAGTTATTATTTTATTCATAGCTTTTTCCCCGTTATTTTTTCTAGTTCTATGAGATTCTTCCAGTAATCTGCCACTGCACGCTGATAGGCAAGTTGAAAGTTTAGCCATGTTGACTGTGTTTCTAAATACGCGCTGATAGAACTTTTATTTTCTTTATATTGCAGTTGCGCAATCTGCATTGCGCGATTTGCTTGAGGGATTAGGTTTTTACTATACAAGACTGTTTGGCGATAAGAATTGTTTAATCTAAAGTAGATGGATTTCACTTTGCTATTCAATCTATTTTTCAGTGCTTTTTTATCTTCCTTTTGCTTGAGCTGGTTTATTCTTGCTTGTTCTTTTATCGCATTATTTTTACCTCTATTTAAAGGAATATTAATACCAATATTGATGGAAAAGGCATCTTTGCCGTTGTCTCTTAACCCTGAGACATCATCTCTTTCGTCTATTTGAGAGTAAACAGCTCCAATATTGAAGTCAGGCAGGCTGGTATAATTTGCCAATTTAGCCTGCACATGACTTTTTTGTATATTCAAATCTGCGATACTATTCTCCTCATTTGATTCTGCCCACTTATAAAGGTTAGCAGTCGAATGCGCAAATTTAGGAGGTTGACGTACGGCGCTGTTAATTTGAAAGGCTTGTTCTGGTTGACGGCTCAACAAAGTGTTTATTTGTGTCTTCTCGGTTGAGCGCAACTCGTCTAGCAACTGAACATCATAAGAGACTTGAGCATATTGACTCTGCGCCTTAGCTACATCATTGAGCGTGCTAGCACTACTGGCGTAATCTGTTGTCGCAATGTGAGTAATTTTTTCTAATACACTTTTATTTTGCATACTGAGTTTGATCGCATTTTCGATATACACCAGTTCATAAAAAGATTTCTTTATGACAACCACTAAATCCCTACTAGCTTTATCAAAATTGACTTTAGCAATCTCAATATCCTTTTTTACAATCTCACCTTTTAACGCACGTTTGCCGTTAAACGGTAATTTTTGTTTTAACGCCAGCACTCTTTTTTGTGGACCAAGACGCGTTTCGATAGGGCTTATGGCTTCGGTATAAGTTAGGCTTGGATCAGCATACGCAGTTGCTTGCGGATATTGATGGATCAAGCTTTGCCACATCAATTTTTTAGATTTTAGATCAGGATTATTATCGACTGCAATTTTGATCAATTGATTCAAGTTCACTGGCTCGGCGGTCACTGTATTGGTACCAAAAACGGTAAATAAAGATAACCCCGCAACCAAGCCAACGGTCAAAACACGCAAAAACAGGGGGGGTGGGCTTGGTATATTTGATGTTCTCAATGGTTTCATGCTTCTTGTTCCTCTACCATGTCTTTGGTTTTCATTAGTTTCAGCTTACGTTTTTGCCAAATCAAGTAAATTGCAGGTAGCACCAGAAGCGAAAGTAATGGCGCAGTTATCATGCCACCAATCATCGGGGCGGCAATTCGCTTCATAACATCAGAACCTGTACCGTCACCAATCATTATAGGGATTAAACCTGCAATAATTACCGCAACCGTCATTGCCTTTGGACGAACACGCATGACTGCGCCTTCCATAATGCCATCTTTAAGATCTGCAATCGTATTTAGCTTTTTATCTGATTTTTTCTTCAACACAGCATTGTTTAAATAGAGAAGCATAATTACACCAAACTCCGCGGCAACACCTGCCAAGGCAATAAACCCAACGGCGACAGCAACGGAGAAATTGAAGTCTAAGAAATGGATAAACCAAACGCCACCTACCAATGCAAAAGGCAGTGAAAGCATGATAATTAAAGCGGCGGTCATATCTCTAAATGTTAAATACAGCAATAGCAAAATAATCAGCAACATCATGGGAATCACCATACTGAGCTTGTCTTTTACGCGTAGTAGATACTCATACTGCCCTGCCCATGTGACAGAATATCCTGCTGGTAATACGAGCTTATCTTTTAGTATTTGGCGTGCATTCTTTACGTAACTACCCAAATCCACATCGCGAATATCTACAAATGTCCAACCATTAAGTCGTGCATTTTCGGTTTTAATCATCGGTGGGCCTTCGCTAACACGAACACTCGCAACACGCGATAGGGGAATATGTGCACCAGAAGGTGTAACAAGTGGCAAGTCCATCAGCTTATCAATGCTATCGCGTGTATGCTGTGGATAACGTAAATTCACAGGGTAGCGCTCTAAACCTTCTACGGTTTGCGTAATATTTGCACCACCGACTGCTGAACTTATTATTGTTTGAATATCAGCGATATTCAGCCCAAAACGCGCGGCAGTAATACGATCTGGAATAATTTCGATATAACGACCCCCCGAAACACGTTCAGAGAATACCGAGGCTGTTCCTTCAACATCATTAAGAATCGCTTCAATATCCTTACCAATCTTCTCGATAACTTCTAAATCTTGCCCTGCAATTTTGATACCGACAGGCGTTTTAATACCTGTTGCCAACATATCAATACGGGTTTTAATCGGTTGCACCCATGCATTTGTTAAGCCGGGAAATTTGGCTAATCCATCCAACTCTTTTATTAAGTCTTTTAAGGTTAAGCCTTCACGCCATTCGCTTTTTGGTTTGAGCTGAATAGTAGTTTCTATCATGGTTAATGGTGCAGGGTCAGTAGCTGTTTCAGCTCGCCCTATTTTACCAAATACTCGCTCCACTTCTGGGACAGTTTTAATGAGCTTACCAGTCTGCATCAGTAGCTCTTTTGCTTTACCAATGGATACACCAGGTAATGTGGTCGGCATATAAAGCAGATCGCCTTCTTCCAGTTCGGGCATGAATTCACTGCCTATTTTTTGCAAAGGAATCAATGCCGATGCCATAACAAAAAGTGACACTAAAATAGTTAACCACGGAGCTGTTAAACATAATTTTAGTACCGGACGGTATATCCAAATCAAAGCAACCGAGATAGGGTTACGGCTCTCTTTAGGTAAATTACCACGAATAAAATAGCCCATCAAAACAGGTACTAATGTTACTGCTAGCATAGCTGACGCTGCCATTGCATAGGTTTTAGTAAAGGCTAATGGTGTGAATAAACGACCTTCTTGAGCCTCTAGGAAGAAGATAGGTACAAAGCTGAGTGTTATTATCAACAATGAAAAGAATAGTGCTGGGCCAACTTCAACGGAGGCCTCTGTAATCACTCGCCAATGCTCTTTTCCTTTGGGCATTTTGCCATGATCATCTTTATATTGTTCGAGATGTTTATGCGCATTTTCGATCATTACAATGGCGGCATCTACCATCGCGCCGATGGCAATAGCGATACCCCCCAATGACATGATATTGGCATTAATACCTTGATGATACATGATGATAAAAGCCACCAAGATACCAATAGGTAAACTGATGATCGCAACCAAAGCCGAGCGCAAATGGAACAAGAAAAGCAAACAAACAATAGCAACTACTGCAAACTCTTCTAACAGTTTTATTGTGAGATTATCAATGGCGCTTAATATCAGTTTTGAGCGATCATAGGTAGTGACAATTTCTACGCCTTCTGGCAAACCTGCTTTTAATTCTTCAATTTTTGCTTTCGTATCTTTAATCACTTGTAAGGCATTTTCACCGTAGCGCATCACTACTATGCCACCAACGACTTCACCTTCACCATCAAGTTCTGCAATACCTCGGCGCATTTGTGTCCCGATGCGCACCTTGGCAATATCACGCAATAAAATCGGTGCGCCTGTTTCTTTATTTAAACTAACAGGAATATTTTCAATATCTTCTATATTTTTCAGATAGCCTTTTGAACTGATCATATACTCAGCTTCACCCAACTCCATCACCGAACCACTGGTTTCTTGGTTACCTCGTTGTATCGCTATTTTTAATTGACCAAGAGTAATGCCATACGCACGTAATTTATCGGGATCAGCGGTAATTTGATACTGTTTAACCATACCGCCGATAGTGGCAATTTCGGAAACCCCAGGCACTGTTTGCAACTCGTATTTAATGAACCAATCCTGCAAAGAGCGTAATTGTGCCAGATCATGTGTATTGCCTTTGTCAACTAACGCATATTGATATATCCAACCGACACCTGTTGCATCAGGGCCTAAACGTGGCTCAACACCTTCTGGTAGTTGGCTTGCTGCTTGGCTTAGGTATTCTTGTACGCGCGCGCGCGCCCAGTAAATATCGGTACCATCTTCAAAAATAACATAAACATAAGAATCACCAAAAAAAGAAAAACCACGTACTACTGTTGCTTTGGGCACACTTAACATCGTTGTGGTTAGTGGGTAGGTGACTTGATCTTCTACCACTTGAGGTACTTGCCCAGGGAAACTGGTTTTTACAATAACCTGAACATCGGACAAATCTGGAATGGCATCCAGCGGTGTTTTTGAAAGTGATATTAACCCCCACAGTGTAATCAACACGGTGAAAATAATGACTAAAAATCGGTTGTTTATTGAGGCTTCTATTATTTTAGCTAACATATTGTCCCCCTCCTTATTTGCCCATTAATCGACGAAAACTTGCTTGCAGATTACTTTCAGAGTCAATCAGAAATTGTGCTGAAACCAATATTTTATCGCCCTCTTCTATACCTTCTAGAATCTCTACTTTTCCATTTGATTTCATTCCTATTTTGACTTCAATCGGCTGGTATTTATTTTCGGCAACCACTTTTACCAAGCGCGTACTATTCTCATAATAGATAATAGACTCTGCAGGAACGGTCAGTGTTTGCTTGTCATCGGTGAATAAAGTCACATCAGCAAACATATTGGGTTTTAGTATTTGCTTCGGTGTATCAATCGTCAAGCGTACTTTAAGAGTTCGTGTTTTAGGACTTAACTCGGGGTAGATATAATCCACTTTGCCTTGCCATATCTTGCCAGGAACAGCTTCCACTCTTACTTCTGCTTTATCACCCACGGTTACCCATGTGAGCTGGTGCTCAAACACGTCAACAATTACCCACACCGACGACAGATCAGCGATGGTATAAATTTCTGTACCTGGCGTAATGTACATACCATTTTTGATACCGATTTTGGTAACTACACCCGTATGATTCGCAACGATGGGAATACGATTTTGTGATTTGCCTGTTTTACTAACACGATCAATCACACTTTTAGGCACATTCAAATCACGCAAACGTGTTCTAGAAGCTTTACCCAAAGATGAGCCCGCACGGTTAGCAATCACTAAATCTTTTTGTGCTGCTAAAATTTCTGGCGAGTAAAACTCTAACAATGTTTTACCTTTTTCAACAGGATCACCCAATGAATTGGTATAAACCTTTTCTACCCAACCGCTGGCACGCGCATGAATATGATGTAGGTTATCTTCATTATAAGTAACGGATCCAATAGTATTTATGGTGCGTGAAAGCTCGGTCATCTTTGCTTTCTCAATTCTCACACCCATATTTTGAGCAGTACTCGCATTGATGGTTATTCTAGGTAAGCCTTCCGCTGCCATATCATCACTAGAGCCTTCATCATAAACAGGTACTAAATCCATTCCCATCAGTGACTTCCCTGGCTCATCACGACGATAGTTTGCATCCATTGGTGCTACCCAATAAAGGATTTTCTTTTCCTTTGATGACTGTTGTGGCTCTTCTTCTAGCGGCTCTTTAAGCACTAAGTCCATCCCACAAATTGGACAACTCCCTTCTTCGCCTTTCACTATTTGAGGATGCATAGGGCAAATATAATTAGGATCAGAATGGCGTTTGGAATGTTCTGGTACGGTGTCATTTTTCACATCGTCCAT
>CAZSXI010000096.1:6311-7918 GCA_964611045.1 uncultured Cocleimonas sp.
GATCAGAATGGCGTTTGGAATGTTCTGGTACGGTGTCATTTTTCACATCGTCCATCGTGATTTTTTTGACCTTTTTCTTTTCAACCACTCTCTCTTCTTCAAGCGGTTCTTTTAGCACTAAGTCCATGCCACAAATAGGGCAACTGCCTTCTTCCCCTTTTACTATTTGAGGGTGCATGGGGCAAATATAATTAGGATTAGCATGACGTTTTGAATGTTGTGGAACGGTGTCATTTTTCACATCGTCCATTGAATGATCATGCTCATAGTCAAAACTTTCATCAAAAGTCTTACCTGTCACTTGAGTAACCGTTTTGTTGTACCACTCTTCTCGTGTATTTTGATCATTTAAGAACCAAAAAGTAGTCACGGCTATCGCTATAAGCAACGTTAATGTAAACAGCGTTTTAATTATTTTTAATATGAATTTCATCTTTAGTCCCTAGTGTGAATGCGTGTCATGATTATGTTCATCTGGCTTTTTATCATGACCTTTGTTTTTGTTATTGCTACTACTACCATTTTTCAAATCTTGAATGAAATTAACCAAATCCCAAATCTGATCTTCTTTCAAAACTGATTTCCATCCAGGCATTGCGCCACGACCATTGGCAATCTTCCATGCAAAATCGCCATCTGGATGCCCACCCGACATGGCTTTTAAATTGGTTGGTTTTGGATTTAATGTTGCACCTGCCACACCATCACCCATTGCAGTTACCCCGTGACAAGTTGCACAAAGTGTTACGTAAGATTTTTTGCCGCGCTCTATTGAAGCAACATCAGGTTTGATTGGGTTAGGTTTTTCAGCCTCGCCTTCGGGTGACATCCAATGTGCTCCGACCCCATGACCGCCTTTATGATCACCTTCTGCAAGAGCAACCGACATGGTCGACAAACTTGCGACTGCAAATAAAAGTCCTAATATTTTAGTTCTGATTAATTGTTGTTTCACTGAATTTTCTCATTTAAAAATTACGTTCGGATACAAGCGATGCGCTAGGCACAGCCTTCTAGTAGTAAACGGGTATTTTTAAACGAGAGGGGGTGGGGTATTTACCGGGTGCGTGATTGTATAGAAATATGCGAAACCAGCAGTGTGCTGGGTATGATCTGCAACAATAATGGGAGTTTGTCTTTCATAAAATATTTGTGGTGTAACAGTTGCAGAACAGTTGTTTGCGCATTCCACTGAACAGCACACTGTATCTGTATTCATCCCACAATTCATATCTTCCATTGTGTCAGACATTGATGATGACATCATTGCACTCGATTCATCCATCATTTCACAAACACCCATTGCAGAAACAGGTGTTATAAAAGCGTTGAACGCAAAAATGAGTATGAGTAAACGTGCCATTAAAAACAGTATACGACACTTTAGGGCTATCAGATGCAATTATAATAAATTTAACAAAATATTATGAAATTCGCTACAATCCCTTCCCATTATTATTTGTATTAGATTACCCTTATGGACATAATCCACGCTGTTATTCTCGGCATTATTGAAGGCATAACTGAGTTCCTACCTATTTCATCTACTGGGAATCTCATTGTTGCTAGTGAGTTAATGGGCTTGCCACAAACCAAAGCTAATATCG
>CAZSXI010000097.1:0-7872 GCA_964611045.1 uncultured Cocleimonas sp.
AACGATTTTGATAAGCTCAGATTATGATATTTGTGGAATTTGCAGTAGACTTTCTATTCTCAGACAGGTTCCTAGTCAAACATCTTCTGCCAGTAGCCAACATCCATCCATTTTTTGTGCTTGTAACCCACTTCTTTAAAGTGCGCGACTTTTTCAAAGCCCATTTTCTCGTGTAACGCTATGCTGGCAGGATTTGGCAATGCAATTACTGCCATAACGCTTCGTACTGATCTCGTTATGAGTTCATCAAGCAATGCTTGATAGAGCTTTGTGCCTATACCTTTTCCTTGGCAATCGCTAGACATATAAATAGTGGCTTCTAGCGTAAAACGATAGGCGCTACGAGCTTTCCATTTGTTTGCATAGGCATAGGCTACTACCTTCCCATCATCTTCATACACTAACCATGGGTAATCAGTGGACTGGGTATAAACTCTTTGCTCCATTTCAGGGTTGGATATTATTTTTTCTTCGAAAGAGATAGCTGTATTTTCGACGTAGTAATTATAAATTTGACAAATATCATTTACATCGTGTTCCATCACAGGCCGTATCATTTTTTTAATGTCTCCCCTACACATCTATCTACCGAAGACAGAACCCCACGCAATATATTCACTTCTGCTTCATCTAACTCAGCACGCGTAAACACGTTACGCAGTTTTTGCATGACTTCACCCGGATGGTTTTTAATAATGAAACCTGTGTCTTTTAGCGTCGTTTCCATATGCATATAAAGTTGTTCGAGTGACTCGGCCGTTGGCAAGCTTCTAGCCTCATTCACCGTATCTTCGACACAACCACTCTGCTTAAATATTTCATAGCTCAAAGTTTGTACAGCGGCCGCAAGATTCAAGGAGCTGTAATCAGGATTGGTAGGAATTGTTACGCGGTGTTTTGCGAGTTGCAAATCTTCATTTGATAAACCCATACGCTCTGGACCAAAGACTAAGGCGACTTTACTCTTTATAGATTCAGAGTGTAGTTGTTTTGCGCATTCTTCAGGATTGAGTTCTGGCAGATCATAACCACGGGTGCGCGCTGTGCTAGCGATCACTGCCGTGCAGTCTTTTACGGCATCATAAAGACTATCAACTATTTGCGTATTTTCGACGATGTCATCCGCGCTCACCGCCATTTTTAACGCATCTTGCTTGCCTGCCACTGTTTCAAAATCTTTGGGAGATACCAGCCACAAATCCGTCAAACCCATGGTTTTCATCGCGCGCGCGGTCGATCCAATATTACCCGAATGAAAGGTTCGAACTAATACAATGCGGATATTACTTAGCACGTTTTTTATGAGCTTACTGCATAGTGGCTTTCAATATAAGCATCAACTATCTGCTGAAATTCTTCGGCAATATTATCGCCTTTAAGTGTGACCGTTTTTTCGCCATCTTCATACACCGGCGCGACGGGTTTCTCGCCACTTCCCGGTAATGATATACCGATATTCGCCTGCTTACTTTCTCCTGGGCCATTCACCACGCAACCCATGACAGCGACAGACATTTCTTCAACACCTGAATACTTCTCACGCCACACGGGCATCTGCTCACCCAAATAGCTTTGAATATCTTGCGCAAGATGCTGGAAATAATCACTCGATGTGCGACCACACCCCGGGCAAGCGATCACTTGTGGTGTGAATGAGCGCAATCCTAATGATTGTAAAATTTGCTGACCGACGACGACTTCTGTCTCGCGTGCTTCACCTGGTTTGGGAGTAAGCGAAATGCGAATGGTATCGCCAATGCCTTGTTGTAATAAAATTGCCAGAGCAGCGGTCGATGCTACCACGCCCTTATTGCCCATACCTGCTTCGGTTAGCCCTAAATGCAGTGGGTAATCGCACTTCTCTGATAGCTCTTGATAGGTTCTAATCAAGTCTTGAACACCACTAAGTTTACAAGAAATCACAATTTTATTGTGCGCCAAGCCGTATTCTTCCGCTTTTGCGGCACTGCTTAATGCGGATTCGATGAGTGCATCATGCTGGACTTCACCCAGCTCTCGTGGATTTTCTAATTGGGAATTTTCATCGAGTTTCTTCGCTAGGAGTTGTTGATCTAATGACCCCCAATTCACGCCAATGCGTACAGCTTTATCATATTTAACAGCAAACTCAATCATCTGAGCGAACTTCTCATCGCCCTTTTTACCTTTGCCTACGTTACCGGGATTTATACGGTATTTCGCCAAAGCTTTCGCACACTCTGGCACTGCTGATAACAGTTTATGTCCGTTAAAATGGAAGTCACCTATTAAAGGAACATCACAGCCCATTTTATCCAATCGCTGACGAATTTCTGGCACTGCTTCTGCTGCTTCTATGTTGTTTACTGTAATGCGGACTAACTCCGACCCCGCCTTTGCCAGCTCTGCCACTTGCTTAACTGTGCGTACCACATCAGCCGTATCGGTATTGGTCATGGATTGCACAACCACTGGCGCACCACCACCCATGGTGATATCGCCTATTGTTACTTGTACTGTTTTATTCATACTTGTTGTTATCGAGTTGTCGAGGTTGTAATCGTAGTTGTAAAAAGTGGAAAGCCTTTTATTTCTGTAATGCTGCTTTTGTTCAATGTCGTGTTTTTAGCAATATCCTTGATACTAATCTTTTCTACAGGATGAATCACATCACCTGCAATCTCTGCCAGCGGAAACAGCACAAACGGAAATTTTAATATTTCTTTGCGCGGTAAATCTTTTTCAGGTTGTAGAATTAGATCACCGTACAATAAGATATCAACATCTAAGGTACGATCAATAAACTTCTCATTATCGCGTTTTCTCGCGTGTTTATTCTCTAAAGACTTTAAATAAGTATTTAGCTCATTAAACCCCAAATCAGTTTCTAGCTTTGCAGATAAATTAATAAAAGCATCACCCTCAAAACCAAAGGCTTCACTTTCATACGCTTTGGAAAAAATAATTCCATCAAAGTCAGCGCGTAACTGATCAACACACGATTGGATATTAACCTCGCGATCAATATTACTGCCTATATCTAAAAATACCGTTACCATTGTATTTAGTCTTGCTCGCGTGTTCTTTCTATTGTCACGCCTACTTCTTTTGAGTCTGTCACTGCCATGGGTTTACCTAGCGATACTTTTACCCACGGGATATTCATTTTCTCTAATAATAAAGATGCGATATGTTCTGCCAACGCTTCTACCAGTTCAAACTCGCTCTTCTCAACCAGCTCTTTAACTAAGTTTGCAGCAGCCTTGTAGTTTAAGGTATCTTTTATATCATCTGATTTTGCAGCTTTACGATTATCCCAGCCCATTTCCAAATTGACATTGATTTGCTGATGAATACGCTGTTCCCATTCATAAATACCAATAACGGCATCAATCTTAAGATCACGAATGTAAACAATGTCCATGTTAGAAAAGCCCATTCTAAATACTCTAAAAGTAGAGAATACATTAGGCGCTTAGGTTGGACTATTAGTTTAGTATTAATTCATCAAAATAAAATCACATCCACCTACAGGGTTCAGCTAATATTCAGCTACTAAATGATAGTGTGAACGGTGAAACTAATAATAAAAATTCATCCGGAGCACTAAAAAATGAACAACAAAAAACTGCTTATTGCAACATTCGCACTAACAGCTATGGGCTTAGCATCAATCACATCTTCAAGTTTTGCAGCAGCGGCAGAAAAAGAAAAATGCATGGGGCTTGCTAAAACGGGAATGGGCGATGGAAAAGTAACTATCGATGGCAAAATTGAAGAATGGCTCTACGTACCAGCAGGTGCCTGTGCAAAATTTGTTGATGGACGTCTGCTGCTTGATAAATAATGTGAGACCTTTGCACGAAAGGTATGACGGATTAAAAATGCTTATTCCTAAAGGAGAGATTGAGATGATTAAAAATAATAAACTAAAAACCACTTCACTTATCACAAGCGCCCTGTCACTGGTACTCATTACAGGCTCATCCAGTGCAGAAAATCAAAAAGAACAGTGTGCTGGTGTAGTAAAAGCAGGTTTAAATGATTGTGCCAGTGCAGAACATATTTGTGCCGGAATGAATTCTGACGATGGTAACGAGACTGATTGGTTATGGCTCCCTACGGGTACGTGTGAAAAAATTATTGGTGCTCATATATTAAAAACCATCGACCCAGATAAAAATGCCAAAAAAAGTTAAATTTCTTACACTCTGTAGAATTTATTATTTCACATCACAATACATACAAATTAACCTAAGTATGATGAGGAGCCAAATTCATTGCTATTTAGCTTAGGATCAACCCTTATAAATTCAGCTGTGATTCAGAGTAACGGTGATAAACTGACCAGTACAATCAAAAAAATAATTATTTCGGAGTAATTAAGTAAAATGAAAACTAACAACAATAGACTTTTTATCAAAATGGCAATTACGGGAACCTTAGTACTTGGTATACCTCAAGCATCTTTTGCTCTAAAAACCCAAGCTGAAGTAGAAAGAGATTCCGCCCTATTTATCAAAAATGGCAAAGAAAGATGTGCGGGAAGAGTTTTAGCGGGAATGAATGATTGCCCAACAAGCCAACACGCTTGTGCAGGGTTAGCAGATGAGGATGGAAATCCTGAAGAGTATATTTGGCTACCTGTGGGTACCTGTGCGAAAATTTCAGGTACTTATTTGCGCTCTGTAAAAAGTAAAACGGGCAAAATGAAAGTAAAGCCGGACACCAAACAGTCTACTGAAAAAAATCGGGTTAAACTACTCTAATAATAATTAACTACTAAAACATTGTAGGAAAAAAACATGAACAATTTCACAAAAAAATACTTCATCCCTCTACTAGCAATGGTCTTACTATCCGTGACCTCTAGCTCATTCGCTAACAAAGAAGTCACCATGGAAAAATGCATGGGAATTGCGACAACTGGAATGGGAGATGGAAAAGTTACAATCGAAGGTAAGACCAAAGAGTGGTTATATGTACCAGCAGGACAATGCCAAAAACTGATTGGTGGAGAAGTTTATATTGAAAAAGAGTGATATTCTAATGCAAACCTCTCTGTTTTAAACCTATAAAGACAGAAGTATTTTGACCCTTGCCCTCCTCTTTCACATCATTCATCAGTAAAAGTTAAAACTTAACACAGCTAGAAAACCCAGCAGATATGGCATACTGACAAATCGTATGACAATTATATTAAAAAAATGCATCCGCAATAATTATTATTGCGTATAACCCAACACAAGTAATTGAATAACAATTCTTGTGAATTATTTTAAATGCCTGTGGTCAATATTGTTGAATGCTATTATCATTCAACAATACAAATGATCACTAACAAAACTTTGGAGTAACAAATGAGTAATAAAAATATCATCAAGTCAGCACTAACTAGCGCAATGGCAGTAGGCCTTTTAACGGTATCTTCTGCAGCAATGGCAGGCAAGCCAGGCATGGAAAAGTGTATGGGTGTTGCAGCTACTGGTAAGAACGATTGTGGAACAAGTCAACACGCATGTGCTGGTATGGCTAAAACTGACAGCATGGCTGAAGAGTGGGTATACGTACCAACAGGTACATGTGAGAAGCTAACAGGTGGTAAAGTAAAAGCTAAAAAAGCAAGTTAATTCACACACTCTAAACAATAATTAATTGTTTATTCGCAAATAACCCTCAATTTTTATTGGGGGTTATTCATTTCTATGACTTATACATTTGCAGAATAACAAACATTGGATTATAAAGAGCATAATGGATAAGCAAAACGATACGTCATATAGCAAAAATAAAATTCAAGGCTGTGGTATTGGTCTTAGAATTGATCATTTTGATGCCATTGAGGAGCAGAAGCCTGATATTCCTTGGTTTGAAATTCTCAGTGACAATTATCTACTTGAAGGCACGCTTCAACGTGATTATTTATATCACATTAGAAAAGATTACCCCATCACCTTTCACGGCGTTGGTCTATCCATTGGTTCCACCGAACCACTCAATATGGATTATCTACAGCGATTAAAAACATTAAAAGATGAGGTTCAGCCCGCTTGGATTTCTGACCACCTTTGTTGGACATCAGCACATGGTGTTGTCACTCACGATTTGATTCCCCTTCCTTACACACAAGATATTGTTAAGCATATTGTGGATCGTATTTTACAAGTTCAAGATTTTCTGGGTGATCAAATCGTCATTGAAAATGTTTCCAGCTATTTGCAGTTTAAAGCAACCGATATGACCGAATGGGACTTTATTAACGAAGTTACCAGCCGTAGTGACTGTAAATTATTACTGGACGTAAACAATATTTACGTCAGTGCACAAAATCATAATTTTAATGCTGATGACTATCTTTTTGCCATGCCTGCCGAACGTGTTGCCGAAATTCATCTTGCTGGCTATGAAGATAAAGGAACACACCTGTTGGATACACACAGCCGACCTGTTACTAAACCCGTTTGGGATCTGTTTAAGAAAGCTATTCAACACGTAGGCGATATACCTGTTTTAATTGAATGGGATAACGATATTCCCTCACTAGAACGCGTCATAGAAGAATCAAACACTGCACATGATATTAAGCAGCAGGTTTTAAATTGATGGACATCGAAACCTTCCAAGGCGATTTCATTAAAGCCATTTTTGGTGGCGATAAAGCACCCGCTGTCAGCCATGTAATTGGGGATGAGACACTCACAGCAGAACAACGTTTTGGCATCTATAGTGGCAGTGTACATGGGATATTAACCCAAGCACTAGGAACCATGTTTCCCATCTGCAAATCATTGGTTGGTGATGAGTTTTTCGATAATATGTGTAAAATTTTTATTGATAAAAATCCTCCAGACACATCTTTCTTTGCAGAGTATGGTGCTAAGTTACCTGAGTTTATTAACACATTTGAACACGTCAAAGACCTCCCCTATATTCATGATGTCGCTAGAATAGAATGGATAAGACAAATAATTTGGCACGAAGAGGCATCACAAACTGCTGACTTTTCTGGCTTAGCATTATTAACTGAAGAAGAGCAAAGCAACGTCGTTTTCACACTATCAAAAAGAATGCGTCTCATTAAGTCTAATTATCGTATAGATGAACTCTGGTTTGCACACCAACCAGACAATGAAATTGAATTGGAAGATGTTAATATAAGCCAAGCGGTTAAGCTGATTATTAGAAGAGATGAAAACACCATAAAAATCAGTAGCTTCAATGAGGCTGAAACGGATAGTAACTTTTGGGATTTTTTAAATGCCATTTCAAAAGGCAATAAGCTTGAAAGCTTGGCAGAACAGTTTGGAGAATCACTAGGTTCTCACCTAAATCAAGGCATTCAAAGTGCTTGGATAGAAAAATTTACAGTAACGACAAATTAAACTTTATAATAAATATTTTTAGGATAAAAGGAGATGAAGGTATGAAGAAGTTTTTAGCAGGTTTTTTAATTGGTGATTGCGCACCACTAAATTTATTTTTGAAACCAGTGATGTTATTAGGTTTTCGATTATATGTAGCGTATGTATTTTTTAAATCTGGGCTGACAAAAGTTGATGATAGTTATAGGGTGACATCCAGCACGCTTGACCTTTTCAAATATGAATACATGCCTTATGCCTCTGAAAGTATTGCTACTATTGGTGCTTACTTAGCAACTTACGCCGAGTTTATCTTACCTGCTTTATTAACCATAGGTTTCCTTACACGCCCTGCCGCTCTTGGGCTTTTCATTCTCAATGCCGTTGCTACTTATTATATCGTTTCTGTTGCAGATGATTATTCAGCTGCTGGTCATTGGCAACATATTACTTGGGGAGTCATGCTAGCCGTTATATTTGCATTTGGCCCTGGTGGCTTGTCACTTGATAAATTGATTAGTAATAAATGGCG
>CAZSXI010000098.1:0-6231 GCA_964611045.1 uncultured Cocleimonas sp.
ATACCAAGAACCAGACGGCCAAAATTACTAGGGTCTTTCCAAGAATTATTATTCTTCGCGTGCCAAGATAATTTACCATCACGGTCACGACCACTGTCATCATCGTTGACTTGAACGTCGATACCAATTGATTTACCAGCTACAGGTTTAACACCTAATGTCGCCCAAGGAATTGCCGTTTCTAGGCTATAGCCTTTATTGGTGCGCGTCATCGTTTGTTGAATGCCAAGATTACCTTTTCGCGGTGAATTTCTGCTTAAATTTACATTTTTATCTTTCCAGCGATAAATTAAGTGAAAATCATTTTTGCTATCAAACTTATTACCACGGCTTCCATCTGCATCGATGTAGAGCTCAATCGAATCATCACTCCATGGGTTTTTAGAGTCGCGCATAAATTTGTCGTCAACCGTATCAACACGAACGTAGAGAAATTTATTATCCCAATGTGTTTGCCACATAGCAGATAGATCTGCGCCACCGTTTATTTTCCCATCAATAATATTGGTCAAACGCATCGCGGCTTTATTCGTCCAAATACGCTTACCACCATTTGTGCGATGTACTACAGCATCGTGTTGTACTTTTTCTTTTGCAGTTATTGGTGATGTGGTTTTTGAAGGTGATTTAGATTCCGATGATTTCTGATTAGCCGTATCAACCGAGCTAGCTTGTTTTGTTGTGCTTTTCATTGCCCAGATAGGTAAATCTCTTGCAACGGAAGCCACTGAAATTGTCGCTGGTGTCATTATTGGTGTTTTTATAACGGTACTTACAACCGTCGTTGTCGCTTTAGTTAGAGCAGGTTTAACCAAGGGCGCTTTCTTTGGCACACTTGCAACGGCTGTAGGCTTGGCGATTGGTTTAGCAGGGATCTTATTGAGTGTTTTAGTCGGTACAAGCGCAAACACATCACCTACAGGGTTGTGAGAAGGCTTTTGTAAGCGCGCAATAGTTCGCCCTGCACAAGACTTCCACCAACAGGGATTACTACGTGAAAATTGCATAATCGCGCGATGTTTAGGTGCTTTTGCCGTTGATTGCGTTATGTATTCTTTAGTACCCCAACTTCCATACCATTGATAAGTTCTAGGCGCTGAGAAGTTTACAAATAGTTTGCCTCCATTCTTCTTCCAACCATTAAGAAAATCAGTATACGCTTTTGCCATACGCCAATCTTTATTGGCTTTAATGAAAAGGTTAGTAGGGTGTTTTTTCACGCTTCGGCTTTTCCAATCAACCAGATGTTGCCCGCCTTCATAGGCGATAAGTTCTACCCCAAACTTAGTCGCGAGATCCGCATTCTTTTTGATTTGCTTTAAAACCTCAGGAATCGAACGTCTTTCTTTTGGGTCGTAAATCATTTTAAAAATTTGTGCGACACTCCGTGCTTTTTTAGAATTTTTTAAGCTAGGCTCAAAATAAGGTGCAATCGCAATGGCATCGGTCTTTTTATAAGCATTACGATAGCTCAGTAGCATTTCAGAAAGACGCGTCCATCCTACCCAGCTGCCCATTACACGTACGAAACGATCGGTATTACCGAATTCCTTTTCCCACATATCAAATATTTGTACTGAACGCATTGAGAAATATTTGTAACCGCCTTTATCACGGTCAATATCCAGCTGCAGTCGTTCGCCCATGTCTTTTACATAGTGTGCTTGAGTGAAGATACTATTCCATGCTTCGTTGGTATATTCAACATAGGCTTTTAAACCAGGCTTTAAATTGTTTTTCACATAGCGCGCTTGCTGGCGCACGTAGTTATTATTCGCTTTGTGTGGAATGCTAAACCAAGGGTCAGCATTCAGTTTGTTTGCAAGCGCAACCATGATTTCTAGCGGTGCGCCACGCATCCCTTCTTTACCACCCCATGTTGGGTCAGTCACTTTTGGGCGCTTATCCCAATCGCTGATCGGGTTACGTGTGATGCCTGACATATTCATAAAACGAACAACCTTAAAGTCTTTCATATAATCTAAATAGGCAGGGTTAAAAATGAGTCTAGCGTGATGTTTTTCAAATGATAAGTAATGCGAGCCTCGACATTGTTTCTTGTTAGCCACACGTCTAAAGGGATTATTAGAACAAACACCACCTGGCATCAATACGCGTATATTGCGTAGATGATTATTAGGGTTACTGTGTTTGATAATAAGTTTTACACGAAGCTCATCTTTAACACCCGAGCGACTCGCAACGATTGAGATAATATCTTTACCTTTTTCACGGTGAATGAGTTTAGCGTCGTCGGTATACGTCATTTTACCTTCGCCATCATATAGCACAGTGTAATTGCCGGAAGGCACGGCTTTTGCAGGGATTGTGTGCAAGAAGCGTGTGCCAGCTTGTCCGCCGTTAAGGTTTTTTGGCCAACCATGCTTATCGTAAGTCACTTTTCCTTTTGTAATCCAAGGACGACCCTCTTCAAAGGGCAAGGAAGTTTTAAATACATCAACAAAAGGAATACTTGCCGTAGTGTCCATAACTTCATTGGTGTTGATACCCATAGATGATCGGGTATTGGGGCCTGCGTTAACCATGCTCATGTGCGTCAGCCCTAACAACATAGCAGCTACACCTAACCGTCTCATCTTTCTAAATCTAAAAATTGAAATATTCATTATTGTTTTTATAAGCCTTTGGTGGTTTTTTCAAATGTCTTATGTGTAACTTTATTGATCAATTCGTACATCCCCTTAAATACGAGCTATAAGACAGTTAAATACTGCATAAGTTTTTATTACGATAAAACTATTAGTTAGCACTATCGAATTTATTACTCGGAGAATACCGTAGTTATGCTTAATCTAAGCTGACCACATAAGATTATTAATTCTAGTTTCCTTAATAAATAGAAAGCTCAATATTCGTTAAAAATTCAAAGAAATATCCTTGACAGAATTAGAGCTTTGCCTCACAATTCGCGCTTCTTTTGGCAGAGGGGCTATAGCTCAGCTGGGAGAGCGCTGCAGTGGCACTGCAGAGGTCGGCGGTTCGATCCCGCCTAGCTCCACCATTAAGAATGCTTGCATTTTTAATAAAATAGCAGGTTTAATGTTTGGATTTTTATTTATGAAAAACATCGCACGCCTCGGTCAAATTGTGTTTATTATTGGTTTGATACTTACCGTTGTTGGATTAATTTTCGGCTTTTGGTTTATGTTTCAAGGCAACGATGAATGGGCGACGAAATTGTTGTTTGCCGTACCGGTTGGATTCATGTTTTTGTTTACTGGTTTAGCAACATCTGTTATGTTCTCGCCCCGTGATGATTCTGCTCTCAATGAGAAACGATCATTACAAGATTTTGATGATGATTAACGCATTTTTAAGCTGTTAAAAATCTAAAAAATCAGCGTAAAACTAGCGTCTAGCGAAATAGACACTTACGTCAGTAAATGTGTCCCCATCGTCTAGCGGTTAGGACACCGCCCTTTCACGGCGGTAACCGGGGTTCAAGTCCCCGTGGGGACGCCATTTTACGCGCTCATTTATAAGAACAGGTAGAACAAAAGTTCAAACCTAGTTCTTTATTTAAGAAGGGCATTCTTTGATTAACATCAGGATGCTCTTTTTTTATGCTTTAACTGTTAATCTGAATGGTTGAGTATCATTAAAGTAAGTCCCTATCGTCTAGTGGCCTAGGACACCGCCCTTTCACGGCGGTAACCGGAGTTCGAGTCTCCGTAGGGACGCCACTTTTTCTTCTTTTTTGCATCTTTGATGCGGGTTTATCTTTTCTTCTTATTTATTCGTTATTCCTGAATGTTTTTATCGGGAATCTGGTGGATTCTTTCATTTTTACCTTATTTTTATTTTCCACCCCCCTTGTTTTTCGATGATTTGTAGTTTTATTTATGTTTTTTTCGTACAAATCATCAAAAAAAGGGGGAGGTGGGTTATTAAATAACGCTAAAAAGGTAAAAGCTTGAATGATTACCAATGAAATATTGGTGAATAACGCACACTCGTTGAGAAACAATTCAAAAAAGAAAGAAAAGCCAAGCTACATTGGCAAATGCAACCGAACCCGCGCTCCAACATGCGGAGAAATCAAAAGCTCAATCTTCCCACCAATGGCCTCAACAATCTCCGTGCTAACGGCTAACCCAATGCCTTGACCTTCTGATTGGCTATCAGCGCGTATACCACGTTGAAGAAGCTCAGAAGGGTTTTCCTGAGGGAATCCAATACCATCGTCGTCTATGTCCACTATTAAGCTATCGCCATTTTGTGTGGTGGTGATTTCTACAATACGATCACAGAATCGACAGGCGTTGTTGATAAGGTTGCCGAAGACTTCCATCATGTCGTCTTCGCCCATACGACATTTAGCAATGTCATCTACATTTATAACAAACTCAAAGGGCTTGTCTCGATAAACTTTCAATAAAGAATCTTTTAATCGATATAAAACAGGGCGTACAGCTTGCTGCTTGATGATGGTGCCATGTTCGTTTACGACCGCTCTTCGTAGTTGATAAGCGATAATATCGTCCATACGTTGTACGGATGTTTTGATGGTTTGATCATTGCTTTTATCAGCGGTGTTTTGTAATACCGAGAGTGGCGTTTTTAGGCTGTGTGCTAAATCATCTAGTGCATCTCGGTAGCGTTGTTTTTGTCCTTTTTCTGCATTTATTAGTGCATTGACGGCGCTTTTTACCGCTGATAACTCTGTGGGATATCTTTTGCTGATGAGCTGTTGCTCGCCAGATTCTATTTGTAGAATTTCATTTTCAAATTCTTTGATGGGTGTGATGACCAGATAACTACTTACCAGTTGAGAAATCAAAACTAGAATAGTCGTGATCAAAAAGAGTATGAAAATATTACGGATAATCTCATCGCGTCCTTTTTGGAGTGTAAGCGCAGATTTGGCAAGTATCAGTTGGTAGTTGCCGTGAGGTTTATAGCTAAAACCTCGGGCGTATACAATGTAGTTTTCTGCACCATCGAGTTTAGATATGTTTCTGCCCTGTGTGTCTTTTGGGTTGAGTATTTCAACACCCTCAACCTCGGGTGGCATATCTAGTAGAAAAGTTGTGAATACTTTTTGTTTGTCTTTTGCAAAACGGCTTTCACTAATGTCGTTAAAAGGGTATTGGCTGTGCCAGACAATATTTCTGGATTTTGTGTGTTGAATGTAGGCGTATTTTTCAGAGCTTAACTTGCTGAAGTCATGTTTGATTAAGAAAGCTAGAAAATCATTTTTAGAATGGTTATCAATGACGAATTTGCCGTCTTTAAAGTCTAGATAACCCATAATTTCAAGGCCAGCTTCACCTAAGGAGGTTTTTTCATCTTCCAGCATTTTATGCTGGGTTACGTAATACAACACGCTTCCGAGCAATAAAATACCCAGACCAATTATAGCGAGTGCACTTATAAATTGTCGGCTACGAAGTGAATTCATTGTTTGTCTGATTTTATTTAGGTATTGCGAGCAAGTGTGAAACGGTAGCCGCGACCACGTAACGTTTCAATCGGATTTATATCTCCGTCGGGATCAAGTTTCATACGCAACCGACGGATGAAAACTTCGATTACGTTACTGTCACGATCAGAATCATCGTCGTACATACTTTCGGTCAAGTCGGTTTTTGAAATAACCTCACCAGCATGCATCATTAAGTGTTCGATCACTTTGTATTCGTAAGCTGTTAGGGTGATTTCTTTATCGTTGACGAGAACGCGTTGTTCGGAGGTGTTAAGGCGAACAGGCCCGCATGTAAATTCAGCCTGTGACCAACGACCCGTTCGACGAAGTAGGGCACGCATACGTGCTTGTAATTCTTCATGATGGAAGGGTTTATCGACATAATCATCTGCACCCGCTTCCAGCCCTTCAACACGATTTTGCCAACGCGTACGCGCAGTCAGTATAATGACAGGATAGTCATGACCTTTATCACGTAATTGTTTGATAATTTCTAAGCCCGAGACTTCAGGAAGACCAAGATCAACAATGGCAATGTCGATAGGGTATTCAAGTGCGTAGTATAAACCTTGTGAACCATCAGCTGCAGCATCAACAACATAACCTGATGCTTGTAGTGATTCGATTAGCTGTTCGCGAATATCCGTATCGTCTTCGACAACTAGTACTCTCATAGAGAACCCCGTTTTTATAATTTCGATTTAATAATGGTAAAGCCCAATTTTTCCAATATTAACCGCTGACTAATGAGAGTGAAAGGATTATTTATAATGTGGCTTAATAGC
>CAZSXI010000098.1:6331-7800 GCA_964611045.1 uncultured Cocleimonas sp.
TGTAAAGGACATTGCTTGACTTGTCCTGTACGAAATCGCAGTATATTTTCAGATATACCTGAAGCAGCATTAAATGAAACGATTAAAAACTTTCACACTGCTGTAATGACGTTTGATTCGGGTGAATCCATTTTTCATCAGTACGATGATAGTTCAGAGAGTGCCTATACATTGCGTAAAGGCTTGATAAAGATAACCAAAAGTTTACCCGATGGGCGTGTGCAAATCGTTCGTGTCTTAGTAGCAGGCGATTTATTTGGCATAGATGGCTTTGCTAATGAGAACTATAATCATACGGCCACCGCTTTAACACAAGTAGAAGTGTGTAGATTACCGCTAAAAGATCTAAGTGTATTACGTCAAAACCATCAAGAAGTTGATTCTTCAATTATGGCTAGATTTATTAAAAACCTACGTCAAACTGAAGATATGATATTGGAACTAGGGGCTAAAAAAGCATCAGAAAAATTAGCCAGCTTCATCATGAGCCTCAGCCAATCAGATGATAATTTTGCGCTTAATCGAGATCTCAAAACCACAAATTTAGCTAATGATGTATGGGTAAATTTACCGTTGTCGCGTTCTGAGATAGGTTCTTTATTAGGTTTGACGATTGAAACTGTGAGCCGTTTCCTTTCAGATTGGAAACGTAAAGGCTTCATTAAGGAATTTAAAGGTACACTACAAATTATTGATGCAGAAGGATTAAAGTCTGCTGCATGTTCAGAAGGTTCTTGCTAGCATGCAAATTATAAAGATATGAAATTAGATAAACCGCTAAAAATATTCCCTACAGGAATGCATCCATGCTCTTACCTACCAGGATTAATTGCGCGTAACGCTGTTGTAGATCCTGATTATAAGATGACCCCAGATGTTTATGACTATCTTATTAAAAGTGGTTTTCGTCGCAGCGGTGAGCAGGTTTATCGTCCTTACTGTCATACCTGCGAAGCATGTGTAACCACACGTATTCCTATTGCTAGCTTCAAGCGTAGTCGCAGTCAAAAACGTAACTGGAAGTTGAATAAAGATTTAGTGGTTAAAATAAACCATGAAGGTTTTCGTGATGAATATTTACCTCTTTATAAGCGCTATTTAGCGAGTCGACATGATAGTCAAGATTCTGAAGGTGTTGAAAAGTTTTTAGTGGCTGATTGGTGTGACATCCAATTCATTGAGTTTTATTCGAAAAATAATGATAAAGAAAAATTGATCGGGGTAGCTGTTATTGATGCGGTTAAATCGGGATTTTCTGCGGTTTATACCTTTTTTGAACCCGATGAAAAAAGTAGAAGTTTAGGTGTTTATGCCGTTCTTTGGCAAATTGAATACGCCCAAAAACTTGAGCTTGAATATGTTTATCCTGGTTTTTGGATTAAAGACTGCCGAAAAATGAATTATAAAACTCGTTTTCAACCGATCGAAGGTTTAATCAAAGGGAATTGGGTTGCTCTTGAGAAGCCTAC
>CAZSXI010000099.1:0-7776 GCA_964611045.1 uncultured Cocleimonas sp.
CTGCCTTTAGTTAGGGAGAACCTGATAAAGGTCAATTATTTTTAGCTTGCTAAATTATAACCGACTTGATCAGGCTCTCCCTAGCAGTGTTTAGCATTTTGAATTTACGCAGTGTGTCCCCGCATAGCGTCTTTTGTTTTTTATTGTATAGCTATGAGTCCCATCATAAACGATAGTTCAAAATTTTCACTAATTAAAATTATTATTTTTGAGGCAAAAAAGCGACATGAAGTATTAACTTGATTTCGCTTTAATATTGCTTTTTGTTGTCATCCGTACGTTTTAGTGGGATATCTCTGACACTATGCGAATACTTTCATCGCCGCGCTTACTGCCTTGCCTGAATCAATCTTTGCACCCATATCGCTTAATACCGCATCCATCGCGCCTAGGCAGAAGAGTACATTTGTTTCACTGCTTGCATGTCCCATTAAACCAATACGCCAGATTTTACCCGCCATTGGGCCAAGACCTGCACCAATCTCTAAGTTGTAGCTATTGAGTAATGTGCTACGTAGTGCTGCTTCATCAACACCTTCTGGGATTGTTACCGCGTTTAGTTGTGGTAAACGATATTCTTCATCAACAAAGAAGCCTAAGCCCATCGCTTCAAAACCAGCCTTTAAGCCTTCGTGGTTTTTAGCATGACGTGCCCATGAGTTTTCTAGACCTTCTTCATGCATGATGACTAATGATTCGTGGAATGCGTAAAGCGAGTTGATTGGTGCAGTGTGGTGATATGCACGCTGTGTGCCAGCACCCCAGTAAGCCATAACAAGGTTTAAGTCCATAAACCAACTTTGCACAGGTGTCTTACGATTTTGGATTCTTGTCGTTGCAGCTTTGCTGAAACTGACAGGTGAAATACCCGGTGTACACGATAAACATTTCTGTGTGCCAGAGTAGATTGCATCAATATTCCACTCATCAACTTTCAAGGGTGAGCCTGCTAATGAAGTTACGGCATCCACAATGGTTAAACAGTCATATTTGTGAGCGATCTCTACCAAGGTTTTTGCATCTGATATTGCGCCTGTTGAGGTTTCTGCATGAACAAATGCAACAGTGGAAGCATCAGGGTTAGCTTTTAATGCATCTTCAAGCTTTTGTGGATCAACTGGCTTGCCCCAATCATCTTCAACCATAATGGCGGTTGCACCACAGCGAGTGACGTTTTCTTTCATGCGTGCGCCAAAGACACCGTTTTGACAAACGATTACCGTGTCGCCTGGCTCAACCATATTTACAAAGCACGTTTCCATACCCGCTGAACCGGGTGCTGAAACGGGCATGGTTAGCGCATTCTCAGTCATGAATGCTTTTTGTAGCATCTCTTTTGTTTCATCCATCATGCCTACAAATTGTGGGTCAAGATGACCAATCGTAGGGCGCGACATTGCCTCAAGTATACGAGGGTTTACATCTGAAGGGCCTGGACCCATGAGTGTGCGTTGTGGTGGGTGAAACGAGCTGAATGCCATGATGATTTCCTTCAGGGTTTTTCAAAAAAAAGGATGATACAGTTTATTGGCAAGGGATACATTATTTGTTAATAAATGAATGGTTATTGTGAATTTAGAGACCAAAATTATCCCAATAGGGATATTCAGAAGCACTAATATACGGGTATAATTCGGCTCAACTAAAATTTGTTTATGTTTAATTTTTTATAGAATTTAAGAGGAAAAGGCAATGAACCAAGAATATTACGATGCAGTTGTGAAGATGGAAAAAGCCGGTGTTGATGCTGAGTACCTACAAGGCTGGCAGGGCGGATATCTTGTAAACCCTGAGCGTGAAGAACAACGTGTAACAGACGCTTATGAAGCGGGTTATGCAGATGGCGTTGATCATAAGATGGATGGCTTTAGCGAGTGGGTTAAGTAATTTATTACTAAACAGATACTACAGATGTCACAGATATAAAAAAAGCGGGCATTGCCCGCTTTTTTTATATCTGTGTTTTATATGTTGGCAAATACTACTGTGATTGAGTAATCATGTAATCTACAGCTGCTTTAACATCATCATCTGATAAACTCATGTTTCCGCCTTTAGGTGGCATAATGCCTTTTCCATTGATAGATGCAGCGTAGAGTGCATCATTCCCTGTTGCAATACGTGCTACCCAGACTTCTTTATCCCCAACCTTTGGTGAGCCTGCAACGCCAGAATTGTGGCAGGCAAAACAAGCACTTTTGTAAACTTCTTGGCCTTTCTTATTATCCGCAGCAGGAGCAACGACAACTTCTACCTCTGTTTCAGTTTCTGTAGGTTTTGTAGTTGTTTCATCCATTGCTTTAGGTGCAACAGGAGCGGCGGGGGCAGAAGGTGCGCTTGGAATAGCTGCAACTGTTGTAGGCATTGCTTTTTCTATAACCTTCTTAGTTTCCGCCATAGTAGTAGCTGGCTCTGCTTTTTTAGCAGAACTTAAATCAAATCCTGCTTTCTTTGTCATATAGAGAATAGCTGCTTTGATTTCATCATCCGTGATCGCAGGGTTACCGCCACGAGCTGGCATTGCGCCTTTTCCATTTATAGCTGTTTTTATTAGTGCGTCAAGCCCTGTAGCAACGAGTGGCTCCCATGCTGCTTTGTCATCAGGTTTAGGAGCATTAGCGATCCCAACAGCATGACAAGCTAGGCAGCTCGCTGTATAAACGTCTTCCCCTGAGCGAGCTTTGGCAGAACCTGATGCTTTAGTTTCTTTTGTAGCAACCGCTCCAATAGGCGCAAGGTTTTTAGAGACAGTTTCTACTTTATTCTTACCGTCAGCTGTATCCACTCCCTGCTCTTTACCCTGCTTTGAGGCTGTGATTAAGAACATAACGCCAATTGCGGCAGCTAAGGCAAGTTGAACCCAAAAAATTTTGGGTAATTTATCGTGCGACTTTGACATATTTCCTCCTAAAATCTATGTGACCTATGTTGAGACCTTTTGCACGAATCAGATGACGAGTAAAAATGACTAAAAATTCACTGCTTTTCGTTGAAAACTTGCTAATAACCCGTTATTAGCTTCATTTCCCGCCTCAATCAGTAAAATTTTAGCCCATTTTTCTTTCGCCACTGACTCGTGCAAAGGTCTCATGTTAATAATAAAAAAGCTTTATAGTTTAATTTTTTTGGTGTTCAGTTTTAAAAATAAAAATAATAAAATCGCAGCCATCGCAAACCATTGCAGCGCATATGCATTATGTTTGTCGATACTGCCGTAATAAGGCTGCCATTCTCTAATAAACCCCGTGTTATCTTTTTTGTCTAGCTCGATAACAATGGGTAGAAGTTCTAACTCTAGTTCTTTTGCTAACTCAGCTAACTCTATGGATTGAATTAGCTTTGGATAGCTAGTATTAACTTTCCCTGTATCGTTGCTTAGAACGATGGCTCGAGCTTGTTGTTTCATGACACCTAAGATATTTATTGTATCTTGACTGATGCTAATATCAGGAATGTTGTCACGCGTTCCTTGGTACGTTATCCATCCTCTGTTTATGAGAATAGCCTTATCTGTATTATTTAATATAAACGGCGTTAGTACATGAAAACCAGCTTTTCCTTTGTGTGTTCTGTTATCTAATAAAAATTGATGATCATTGTCGTAATGACCTGATATTGATGCAGTACGGTATATTTCTTGTTTAAAATTCTCTTTTTTAATATGGCTGTTTTTAACAAAAGTATTAATATTTAAAGCAACTTTTTGTTGTGCCTCTTTCACACTATTATCAATAACCTTTTTTTGATCGGCTCTATCTAATTGCCATAAACCTAATGAAATTAAAAAGGGGACTAAAACAATAGCAGCCAATGCAGGAATGAGTTTTGGAGCAAAGCGGTAGTTGCCAACTTTTAAACGAATCATTAGCCTTAAGCTACACCTGCTGGTTTAATCCATCCCATCCAGAATGAAAACACAATAAAAACAAAAAGGGCAATGGAAATACCTATTCGTAGCGTTAATGCTTTGACCATTCGTTTAGAATCGCCACCATCCTTCATCATGTAATACAAGGCTGATCCTAAGCTATATATTATGAAAATAAAAAATAATAGAATGATGTAATTCATTGATTGAAACCTTTTGAAAGTCTAATTTACAGCCAATAAACAACAATGAATAAGCCTAACCAAACCACATCTACAAAGTGCCAGTACCATGCCACTGCTTCAAAACCGAAATGTCGATCTTTGTTAAAGTGACCACGAATAGCACGCATGAGAATTACAATAAGCATGATTGTTCCAAGCGTCACGTGTAAGCCGTGGAAACCAGTTAACATAAAGAAGGTACTGCCGTAAATACCAGATGATAGTTTTAAGTCGAGGTGTTGATAAGCTTCAAAGTATTCATACATTTGTAAGCCTAAGAAAATCACAGCCAGTACAATCGTTGCAATCAATCCACCTATTAATCCAGAGCGATTTTTGTTCATTAAAGACCAATGAGCATAAGTCAGTGTAGCGCCACTAGTCAGTAGTGTTAAAGTATTAAGAGCGGGTATTTCCCATGCTTCTATTATACCCTTTGGAACGGTGAAGTTTGTATTGTCAGGCATTTGAATCAACGGCCAAATAGATTTAAATTCAGGCCATAAAATATCACCAGTGAAAGGATTATTTCCTTCGCCTGCTAACCATGGTACTGATAGCTGTCTGGCATAGAATAACGCACCAAAAAAGGCGGCGAAAAACATGACTTCTGAGAAGATAAACCAACCCATACCAATGCGAAAAGATTTATCGACTTGGAGGTTATAATGACCTGTTTCACTTTCATTGATAACTTGGCCAATCCAGCCAAACACCATAAAAATAATAAGACCAAAGCCAATAATTTCAGCAACTATACCAACGATACTACCGTGTAATGAAGCGGCAAAGCCACCCAGCATCAATGCCATGCCAATTGAACCGAGAATAGGCCAGTAACTGCCACTGGGTACATAATAATCTTGTCGTGATTGCATGATTGTTCTCCTATGTTTAAAGTCCAGCTAGCCCACTTTTATCGGTCTTATTGGTCTCTTTGATCTTTATAAAATTATACGATAACGTGATGTTAGTAACATCTTTTCCCAGCTTGCTATCAACAAAGAAGCGTACTGGCATTTTTACAGGAACTTTAGGTTCGAACCTTTGATTGGTAAAACAAAAGCAAGCTAATTTTTTTAAATGAGAAGCGGCTTGTCCTGGTGCAACACTAGGGATGGCTTGACCAATTAAGACCTCATCTGAACGATTTTCAGCGTAATAATTCATGGTGTATATTTTTCCAGGAGTGATTTCCATTTTTTTAACCATGGGATAAAACTTAACTGGAAAACCCGATGTTGTCGTGGATAAAAAATCGACAGTGATACTGCGCGACTCATCAACAATACCGGATACTTTTCCTGTGTAGATACCATTACTTGTGCGACCATTTAATCCTGTAATATCACAAAAGGTGTCATAAAGCGGGACAAGTGCAAATGCAAAAGCAAACATAGCAAAAGGAGCTAGCACTAATTTAACCCAAAAACTTTTGCTTATTGGCTGTCTGTGGTTTGGTTCACTCATAGCTAATACTATCGGTTCATGTAAATCGTGAATGCAAAAATACCCAATACAATGGCGCCAACGATAAGTGCTGTTGTTCTAGCACCTTTGCGTTGTTTGGCTAATAATTCGTCATCGGTTAAAGGCATGCTAGTGTTTATCTTCTCTAGGAAGGTGACTAGATTCAGCAAGAATCAACTCTCTAGAAGGTGGTGTATCGAAGGTATGGTAAGGAGCAGGTGTTGCAACGGTCCACTCTAAACCTTGTGCGCTTTCCCAAACACGGTTTTCTTTTATAGGTTTGCCATTACGGATACAATCTACGATGATGTAAGCGAGTAGTATGAATGAGGCTCCAAAGGCAAATCCACCAAGACTAGAAATCATATTAAAATCAGCAAATTGCAATGAGTAGTCAGGGATACGACGTGGCATACCTGCGAGACCTAAGAAATGCTGCGGGAAAAATAATACGTTCATGGCAATAATAGCCCACCAAAAATGAATCTTTGCCAGTTTCTCGTTATACATATTGCCGCACCATTTAGGTAGCCAGTAGAAGACCGCTGCAATGATTGAAAAGAGAGCACCAGAAACTAATACATAGTGAAAGTGTGCCACAACAAAATAGGTGTCATGATATTGAATATCCGCTGGTACGATTCCTAGCATTAATCCTGATAAGCCACCAATAGTAAATAAAATAACAAAGGCAACAGCCCATAGCATGGGTGTTTCAAATGTCATTGAGCCACGCCACATGGTAGTTACCCAGTTAAAGACTTTCACACCTGTGGGTATGGAGATTAAAATAGTGGCGTACATAAAGTACAGTTGACCTGCGATTGGCATACCGGTTAAGAACATGTGATGTGCCCAAACGACAAACGATAACAATGCGATTGATGCCGTAGCATAGACCATTGAGCTGTACCCAAATAAGGGCTTGCGTG
This sequence comes from uncultured Cocleimonas sp., assembly GCA_964611045.1. Lineage (GTDB taxonomy): Bacteria > Pseudomonadota > Gammaproteobacteria > Thiotrichales > Thiotrichaceae > Cocleimonas. Next base: position 6,495 of record CAZSXI010000099.1, read on the forward strand.
CAAAGGTTGGTATGATTTGCGAAACAATACCAAAAGCGGGCAAAATCATTATGTAAACTTCAGGGTGTCCAAAGAACCAGAAAATATGCTGGAATAAGACAGGGTCTCCACCACCTGCGGCATCAAAAAAGCTGGTACCGAAGTTACGGTCAGTCAACATCATCGTTACTGCACCAGCCAGTACTGGCATCGCGGCAATCAATAAGAATGCAGTGATGAACCATGTCCATACAAATAAAGGCATGTCCATTAACTTCATACCAGGTGCGCGCATATTCATGATGGTTGCGATAACGTTGATAGCACCCATGATGGATGAGAAGCCAAGCATATGAATCGCAAAGATAAAGAAGTCTGTGCTATCGGGAGCAAAAGTAGTTGATAGTGGAGCATAGAACGTCCAACCAAATGCTGGTCCGCCACCTTCCATAAACAATGTACTTATTAACATCGCTGCTGCAAATGGAAGAATCCAGAAACTCCAGTTATTCATACGAGGTAATGCCATATCTTTAGCACCAATCATCAAAGGTATCTGCCAGTTGGCTAAACCAACAAAAGCGGGCATGATTGCGCCAAATACCATAATTAAACCATGAAGTGTGGTCATTTGATTAAAGAAGTGCGGGTCAAAAAGCTGCATGCCAGGTTGGAATAACTCAGCACGTATATACATCGCCATCGCGCCACCAATGAGTAACATCGTGAAGGCAAACCAGATGTAGAGTGTTCCTATATCTTTGTGGTTGGTTGTTTTTATCCAGCGCATCAAACCTTTTTCAGGGCCGTGGTGATGGTCGTCATGAGAAGCATGTGTATCAATCTCATCTTGTAAATCGGTCGGTGTTGTTGACATTATGAGAGTCTCCTATCGTGCTGACTTAATGGTTGATGGTTGAACGTGATCACCTACGCTATTGCCTAAGGCATTGCGTTGATAGGTGATAACAGCCGCTAAATCGCTGTTGCTTAACTGCTTGCCAAAGGCCTGCATGGCTGTTCCTGCTACACCATCCACGACAATTTGTATGTGAGTTTTCACATCGCCTAATGCAACGGGGCTATCTGAAATGGCAGGGAATACACCAGGAATACCTTGACCTGTAACGCCATGACAACTTGCACAGCTACCGCTGTAAACTTTTTGTCCTTGAGCCATCGATTCATCTTTAGTCCATTCTCTATCACCAGCAGCAGCTGCAGCTTTTTGCTTTTCTTTTTGCTCGGCTATCCAAATTTTGTAATCCGCTTCAGATTTTGCCTCAACTACGATAGGCATGAA
>CAZSXI010000100.1:0-7620 GCA_964611045.1 uncultured Cocleimonas sp.
ATTTCTACCCTACCTTGACTATCCGTTGTCAGATGGCTTTTGACTAGCTCATCACCGATACGATTAAAGACTGACACATGAGAGTTTGCATGGGGCTTTCCCTTCCATAAGAGCTGGGCTTTTATATTTTCATCTTCGCTTGTGTAGGAATTAGTTTCCACAACCCATTCAAACAACAAACCCAATGCACGGTCACTGCCTTTACCATGTCCGACTTTTACTAATGATTTTCCGTAACGACGATAGCTTTCTATAAAATTCTTTTCGGGAAGATTACGCTGTTTGTGTGCTGTAAAAACCCAGCCTAATTCCTTGTTATTAATAAAAGTGGAAAACTTCTCCCACGTTTCATACGTTACGGTTGAAGGCGTTGTCACGGCCGACAAAATTGCCAAGCCCTCCACTTCTATCAATTCACTAACGGCAGGCAAATCACCAAGGCGTGATTTAATTGCTCGGGTATTTTCACCTATCGTCAGATCTAGGGATTTATAGCTCGATTTCAAATAAGCATATTTATTGCCTTTAAAGTCTTGTCCCACCTTCTCATGGGCACGTAACTTTTCATTCACATTTATTTCAAAGTTGATGGGCTCTAACCAAAACTCATGAGCCACAAGCTGACTACTCAAGATGAGTAAAATTAAAGCACTAAAAAAATTTAGTAACACGCTACAATCACCCACAATTAGATTAATCAAAAACCTCATTATGCATTCTCGTTCTTTGCCTCTGCAAGTTAAACAATTGTTTATCCTACTTTTTCTTATTATCAATTTATTAGGATTAACATCATCACTATCAGCGCATGAAATCCGCCCTTCTATCATTGATATTAGCTTTGATGAAACAGGCGAATACAAAATGTCGATAAAAACAAATATTGAAGCGATGATTGCAAAGATTGGCTCAGAACACCAAGACACTAAAGACTCAAAAAATACTGCACATTACGATGCATTAAGACAAATGCCCTTCAATGTATTGATAGTAGAGTTTTCAAAATTTGAATCCTCTTTGCTCGATAAAATCCAACTTAGCTTTAACGATAAACTTCAAACACTGACTATCGAAAGTGTCGAAATACCCGCCATCGGCGATTTAGAGTTAGCTCGCGATTCTGTTATCAATTTCATTGGCACAATGCCAGCCACGACTAAAACACTGAACTGGAAATGGGATGAAAACTTTGGTAATGCCGTTTTAAGAATCAGCTCTCATGAGAATTACGACTTATATTCATCCTATTTACTCGATGGAAAAATCAGCGACAACATTCCCATTGATGGATTAACGCCTCTCAGTAAGTGGCAACAATTCACGACTTACCTAAAAGTCGGTTTCGTGCATATTGTGCCTAAAGGGCTTGATCACATTCTATTTGTCGTCGGGCTATTTTTACTCAGCACCCAACTGCGCCCTCTACTCATTCAAATTACTAGCTTCACACTTGCACACAGTGTCACGCTTGCATTGGGTATCTATGGCGTGGTAAATATTTCACCCACGATTGTCGAACCCTTAATAGCTGCCTCTATTATTTACGTGTGTGTCGAAAATATTTATGCCGACAAACTCACTCGTTGGCGACCTATCATTGTTTTTCTATTTGGGTTACTACATGGATTAGGTTTTGCCAGCGTGCTTAAAGAGATTGGGCTAGAATCTTCAAACTTTGTTACTGGCTTAATTGCTTTTAATGTAGGTGTCGAGCTTGGTCAACTCACGGTTATTGCTGCTTGCTTTTTACTCGTAGGATTGTGGTTTCGACATAAAGCGTGGTATCGCAATCGCATCACGATTCCAGCTTCTATCGGTATTGCGATTATTGCGAGCTATTGGTTGATGGAGAGAACTATTCTTAGCTAAAAGCACCTTTAATCATCACTTTTAACCTAATACGGTCATTTATCAGAAATATTAATGCATCTGTACGTCAACTATTAGCAGAATAATTTTAAATTGCATATCGTGACTGTATGCGAAAAACATTCATAATAAAAAATTCCCATTTTAAAGCAATCTCTAACGATAAAGGCATGATTAACTTCGCATTTGTCGATAAATTTTGTGAAAAAAAACCGTGTCTGCCGTTGCAAAACTAGGCAAAAACAAAAAAATAATATCCGTCACTGCTATTCATAAAAGGGAAACACCTTTGGTTGAAGCACTAGCAAAGGCATCTGTAAAAGACACTATAGAAGTAGACTTTACGGGTTATAACAACACACACCCACGCGTAGTGAATGGCTATAGAATGAAAGTAAGTACACGCGTAGCAAACACGATCCCCCCAAACACAGATTTCGTCATTCTCACTCACTAAACCCCAATTAATACTCATGGGGTTCTCAATTGTGGCTCTAATTATCATTGTGACGTAATGAAATATTTAGGAAATTAATACAAAACGGCATAAAATAAGGGGGGTGGACGAAAAACCTCGTCAGAATAGCTATTGGTTTATCCAGAAGTTATAAAAATCTCACTAAAAACACTCTTTATGCATCCACCCCCCCTCTTTTTTAATGATTTGTAGTTTCTATTACGCTTTATTCATCTGTTTTAAGCTTCATTTCATCCCTGTGATTAGAAAATTAACTTAACTTTCGGTATGATTCGCCTCAAATTTAGTTCGTAGTGATCATAATTAATACATTTTGGAGGGGCATCTTAATGAGAAAAGGAATTATACTGGCAGGCGGAAGTGGAACACGCTTACACCCACTTACACAAGTCGTTAGCAAGCAATTAATGCCGGTTTATGATAAGCCGATGATTTACTACCCGCTTACCGTTCTTATGCTTTCGGGTATTCGTGATATTTTGATAATCACTACACCCCACGATAGTGAGCAATTCCAAAATCAATTAGGTGATGGTTCAAAATGGGGCATCAATATTCAATATGCTGTGCAACCTAATCCAGAAGGTCTTGCACAAGCCTTTGTTATTGGTCGTGAATTCGTAGGCAATGATTCTGTTACGCTAATTTTGGGTGATAATATTTTCTACGGTGAAGGTTTATCAGCACGGTTGCTTGACTTATCAAAACAAGAATCGGGTGCAACTGTTTTTGGCTATTATGTTCGCGATCCAGAGCGCTATGGTGTAGTTGAGTTTGATAAAGATGGGGTTGCTATCAGTATTGAAGAAAAACCTGAAAAACCTAAATCAAATTATGCAGTAACAGGGCTTTATTTTTATGACAATGATGTGCTTGATATTGCTAGAGATATTAAACCCTCACCACGTGGTGAGTTAGAAATTACCGATGTGAACCGTGTTTATCTTGAACGTGGAGACTTAAACGTCGAAATGCTAAAGCGTGGTACGGCTTGGCTCGACACAGGCACACACGCATCACTATTAGATGCTGCAAATTACATTCGCATTATTGAAGAACGTCAAGGCTTAAAAATCGCCTGTCCTGAAGAGATAGCTTGGCATATGGACTTTATCACCGCAGAAGAATTACTAGCATTGGCACAACCATTACAAAAAAGTGGATACGGTCAATATTTAATTGATATTGTTAATGCGGGATTACACGCTTAAATGACTACAAATATTTGTCGGATCTGTGAAAACAGTGATCACAATACCACCTACGAAGTGCGCGAGATGATGCTGGGCTTGCGTGATATGCACACCTATTTTGAATGTGCGGAATGCGGCTGTTTACAGATTGCTACTGTACCTGACAATATCCAAGAGTATTACCCCAACGAAGATTACTATTCTTACGATGCGGTAAAAGCCGTCACAGGTATTAAAGGCAAACTAATTAAGATGCGTGATCGCTATGCAGCAACAGGTAGCTGTTTTATTGGGCGTTTGATGCAGCGTATTCAACCGCATGACAAATTACCCTCATTACGTCATGCAAAAGTATCACTTGATTCTAAGATTCTTGATGTTGGTTGTGGTGCTGGGCATCTTTTGCATTCAATGCAAGAAGCAGGTTTTAAAGAATTATTAGGTGTTGATCCTTTTAATGCTAAAGAACTTAATTACGACAATGGTTTAAACATTCAGCCAAAATCTATCCATGATATGAGTGGTTCAAACGAGTGGGATTTGATTATGTTTAATCATTCCTTTGAGCATGTTTTTGACCAGCATGATGTTTTAGAAAAAGTCATGTCGTTACTCAAGCCTAATGGTATTTGTATGATTCGGATACCAACCGTAACCTCATGGGCATGGCGTAATTATGGGGTTGACTGGGTACAGCTTGATGCACCACGACATCTATTTTTGCACTCACTGCAAAGCATGAATGTATTAGCCGAGCAAAAAGGCTTCAAACTTGAAAATGTGGTTTATGACTCCTTCGCCTTCCAGCAATGGGGTAGCGAGCAATACAAAAAAGATATTGCACTTCATGATGAAAATTCCTATACGGTCAACCCTGATAAATCCCCGTTTTCTAATGCAGATATTCGTGAATTTGAAACTCACAGCAAAGAACTGAATAATTCTAAGTCAGGTGATCAAGCTGCTTTTTATCTTCGTAAGCCTGCTTAACACCAGCCTTGAGCCAGTGAAAAGATCATGAGCAAGAAACAAAAAATATTAGCTATCGCTTCACCTGGTGGGCACTGGATTCAGTTGAATAAAATCTGTAACCCCTTGGAAGGTCGTTTTGACGTGGTTTATGTTACGCCTGGAACACAATATTCCTCAAAAAGTAATAACTCACGAAAAGTTTTAAATATTACCGATGCAAGTGCAACCAGCAAAAGCAAACTGATTCCACTTGCATTTCAACTGCTCTGGATTTTTATTAAAGAGCGCCCTACTACCATTATTTCAACAGGCGCAGCTCCTGGTGCGATTGCTTTTTTATTGGCCAAGTTATTACCCATTAAAACGATTTGGGTGGATAGTATTGCCAATACCGCCGAAATTTCACGCTCTGGTCGTATGGTGAAAAATCATGCAGATTTGGTTGTTACGCAGTGGGAAGCTTTAAGTGATGGTAAAGACATTATTTATCAAGGATCAATATTATGATCTTCGTAGCAGTCGGTACACAATTCTCTTTTAATCGTCTTGTTCAATACATAGATGAGTGGGTTGTCTCTGATAGTAATACAAACCATGAAACCGTTATTGCTCAAGTATCTGATGGTGATTACCAAGCCAAGAACATTGAAACGCATCCCTTTATGGATGGAGAGCAATACAATAAAAATATCCGCGAAGCATCAGTCTTCGTTTCTCATGCAGGCATGGGCAATATTATTAGCGCGCGCGAACTACAAACACCCATTATCGTTATCAACCGCCAGCACAAGCTTGGTGAACATCGTAACGACCATCAAGCAGATGGTTTAAAATGGATGGGTAAGCTCGATGGCGTTTATACTGCCAGCACACAAGAAGAGTTATACGCACATCTCAATAATATTGATCAATTACAAACAGCAGATAATAATATCGTTGGCAGTGAGCAACTCACAAACTACCTTGCTGATTTTATAAACACAGGCAAACGATAAATCATGCTCGCTGAAATCTTTAAAAACCCCCTTTTGATGCAAAGCCTTTGGGCAATCATCGCGCGTTTTGTTGGGGTGGGGCTTAACTTTGCAGTCGCAATTTTAATCGCACAAAAACTCCCAGAATCAGAAGCGGGTATGTTTTTATTACTGATCACTTACGTTACAGGCTTTTCTTTATTTAGTCGTATTGGTCTTGATCAATTACTCATGAAAGAAGTAGCAAGCTCTCATCAAGATGATTCGCATTTTCGTGCTAACTTTTTACGAAGTAGTTATAAATTTGTGATTATACTCTCACTGCTTTTCATGGTGTTCTGGGTTGTACTTAGCCCATTAATTAGAACCTATTCCTTTGATGGTGAAATTAAACTCAACTATCTATACTTTGCAGGGTTTGGAATCCTCTTTTATAATTTTGTTATTTTAAATAGCACCTATCTCAAAGCTATTCAAAAAACTGTTATTGCGGTTCTCAGTCAAAATGCATTACCTGCCACTACGCTTATCATTGTTCTTGCACTATTCTGGGATAGTTTCGAATTAAACCAACATTATATCACTCTCTATACCTTTTCATTAATATTAGCAGGAAGTTTTGCTATTTATCTCACATGGTCTCATTTGCCCTCGAAAACTGATGGTCGTTCTAAACCCAAGCAGTTAAATTTTACTGATTTATTCAAAAGATCGTTACCATTAGCGCCCGTCGCTATCTTTTCTTTCTTAATGATTTTTGCTGACACTATTATGGTTAGCTTCTTTTTACCTAATTCGGATGTCGCTTTTTATAATATTGCAGGAAGGATATCTTTCGTTATTTTATTCTTCTTAGGTGCTTTGGAAGCAACTATTTATCCACGATTACTGAATGTCTATAAACACAAACAAGACCAATTGCAATCGTTCTTCTGGCAGTCTACTGTGTTAGTCATTAGCATAGTATTAAGTGTAACCGTAGTGATGTATTTACTATCCGAGTGGATACTATTGGCTTTTGGTGAAAACTATGTGGCAGGTTCAAAAAAAGCGCTAGGTCTATTGTTAATTGCCCAATTTTTACGCGCCGCCAGCATTACCTTTTCGTTCATGTTTATCATTCGTGAAAAAGTACGCTATTTAAATATGATTTTAGTTTTAGCATTAGTCATTAATTTAGTCAGCAACGTGATTTTTATTAAAATGTACGGCTTAGAAGGTGCTGCTTTAGCAACTTTGATTTCAAACGGTATTTTACTATTTTCTGTACTCGTATTATTTATGACTAATAAGCTATTAACACTACCGCCCCAACAAAAAAAGCAAGGAGAGCAAACCGCGTGATTATTCGCATTTTAGCCATATTGTTTGCACTCTCAATTTTTATTCCCGTTGAGTTTCATATTCTAGTGGGTTCATTACGTCTTGAAGCCTATCGCATAATTTTGGCTTTAGCGCTGATTTACGCATTTATTAACATCAATCAAATCCTCAAGAAGGCTGACATTATTGATATTCTGTTGTTCTTCTTTGCGATACTTGCCACCGCCAGTTTAATTTATAATCACGGCTTAAAAGATGGTATTGAATCGTCAGGTATTTTAATCATTGAAATATTGGGTGCGTTTTATCTGGCGCGTTTAGCTATCACAACGCCTAAAAGTTATTATCAAGTCAATATGCTATTTGCAACAATATTGGCAGTGTTATTAGTTTTTTCGCTTTACGAAGCTTTTGCTAAACATCGCATTTTGCACGAATGGGCAAAAAATATAACAGGACATGACTCACTCGATTATCGACTTTATACACATCATTACATTCGAATGGGGATTATGCGTACCACTAATCTGTTCGCCCATCCTATTCTTTATGGAACGATCGGTGCAATATTTTTTCCTTTTATCGTTTTGCTAGTTTTTTTCAAATTCAAGATCAGTAACCTTATTAAATCTATCGCTATCCTTGTCGGTATGGTGTCAACTTTATCATCCGCACCATTATTGGCGGTTGCTTTTCAAGGTATGACAGCCGTTTTAACCCGCTTTTGGGCCGGTGGGAAACGCTTTTGGGTTGGTGCTAGTTTTGTAGCATTATCTAGTTTCATTCTGATTAATGCGCTTTCAAATCGTGG
>CAZSXI010000101.1:0-7558 GCA_964611045.1 uncultured Cocleimonas sp.
TCTTCCTAGGTTTTCTTGGCGATGGAACCCATTCATCATCATCTTTCTTAGTTTTTCTAGTCTTACGCGGTGATGGCACCCACTCATCGTCATCTTTTTTACTTACCTTATTCGGTTTCTTAGGAGGGGTCGGTGTCCAATCATCATCGTTATCTTTATTTCGATTGAAAACAAGTCCTAAGACTCCTTTCACACCAGAGACAAATAAACCTCCAACAGTGACAACAATACCTAAAACTGTCGAAAGACCACCCTTGACCTTATCAATAAATGACTCATCAAAATCAGAGCGACTAGAACTGCTATGAGCCGAATGAGACTCAGGCTTTTCTTTCTTTGGGTCAAAATCAGGTGGAACAATCGAGTTTCCATCCCCATCAATAGCCAATGCTTTACCTGCACTGATACAGCCTAAAGGCACAACAATTAAAGTAAGTAATGTTGAAACTAAACCACCAAAAATTAACGACACCGCCATACCTTTAAAGATGGGGTCAGTAATTATAACTAACGAGCCGCCAATTAAAGCAAAAGCCGTAATTGCAATAGGTCTTGTTCTGGCCTCACACGAATATATGGCAGCTTCAATAATACTCATACCCTCATATAACACTGCATTCCTGGTGAAATCTATCAATAGAATGGAGTTTCTGACCACGATACCGGCTAACGCAATAAAACCGATCATAGAGGTTGCTGTAAAATCAGCTCCCCATATCCAGTGACCAGGTATAATTCCTATCAAAGTTAGCGGTATTGGAGCAATCGCAATTGCGGGTAAAACAAAATTTCCAAAAAGACCAACGATTAACATATAAATCAAGATAAGTGCCGCCATGAAGGCAATACCCATATCACGGAAGGTTTCGAAGGTGACTGTCCATTCGCCTCCCCATTCAAAATTGGTTTTATCAGCAGTATCTTCACGTCCAAACCAACTACCACCTGTAACGATGGTACCGTCAGGTGCCTTATAACCTTTCCCATCATTTGCTTGAGCCAATAAATCTTGCACTTGAAACATACCATATACCGGTGCTGCCAAATCTCCCACTGTTTCAGCGGTTACAAACTCCACTGCACGCAAATCTTTACGATAAATCGGTTGATCTGCCTTCTCTGTTACAAAGTGGCCTAACTCAGATAACGGTAATGTTTTTCCCATGCGATTAGCAACGGGCAACTGTATTAATCGATTAATTTGTGATCGGGCGCTTAAAGGCACTTGCATAATTATTGGCGTAGGATTAATTAAGGCATTTCTTTTAATATCACCTAATATATATCCACCCATCGCCATTTCCAACGTGCTATTAATATCCTCTACAGTAATGCCATTTCTTTGGGCTTTAGCGGCATCAACCTTAAAACGCAAAATATCATGTGGGTCTTCTAAGAAATTATCAACATCCCCCAGATTAGGAGCGTCTTCGAACATTTTAGTAAGGTCTCTTGCTACTTGTCTACGCACCTCGGCGCTTGGGCCATAAACTTCGGCAACAACCGATTGCAACACAGGAGGACCTGGAGGCATTTCCACGACTTGAATTTTAGCACCTACAGCTTTTGCCATAGGTGTTAAAAGAGCACGCGCTTCAGTTGCTATTTCATTACTTGATCGGTCACGATCATCTTTAGCCGTTAGTTGTACCTGAACATCTCCTTGCCAAGGATTATTACGTAAATAGTAATGCCTAACCAAACCATTAAAATTGAAAGGAGATGCCGTTCCTGCATAAGTTTGCACTGCAGTCACCTCTTCAACTGATTGCATCGTTGTTGCAATTTGACTAATAAAATTAGCGGTGATTGGCAGCGCAGTACCTTCAGGAAAATTTACTACAATGTTAAATTCTGGCTTATTATCCAGAGGTAACATTTTCACTTTCACACCCTTTGTATAGAACAAAACAAGTGTTAAAAGTAAAATTACGACCAAAGCATAAATAAACATTCTTCCTTTTTTTCTATCATTAATTAAAGGAAGGATTAACTTTTTATAGAATTTTTCTAGCATTGCAGCTTGTCGATTTTCTTTCTCCTCCATTTTATGGAGTTGCTGCAAACTAGGCTTAAGTTTATTTGTCAGCCATGGTGTGAAAGCAAAGGCAGCAAAAAGAGAGAAAATCATTGCCACTGAGCCCAAAATAGGGATAGGGGACATATAGGGGCCCATCATGCCGCTTACAAAACCCATGGGGAGTAGCGCTGCTATAACCGTAAATGTTGCTAAAATAGTGGGATTACCTACTTCTCGCACGGCATCAACCGCCACTTCTTCACTTAAGTTTCCAGCTATCAACCATCGTCGATAAATATTCTCCACCACCACAATGGCATCATCAACCAAAATACCGATTGAAAATATCAAAGCAAACAAACTCACTCTATCAATCGTCAACCCAAGTAACCAAGCAGAAAAAACCGTAACGGTAATAACAACTGGAATAATGATAAACGTTACTAACGATGCTCTCCAGCCCAGAAACAACAGCACTAAAACAGTCACAATTAACGTTGCTTTGACTAACTTCAACATTAGACCATCAACTTTCTCTTTAGCCGAAGCACCATAATTTCGCGTGATTGCAACATTCACATTATCTGGAATTAATCTTCCTTTAAAATGCTCTACTCGCTCTAGAACAGCCTCCGCAACATCAACACCGTTTGAGCCATGCTTTTTCGCAATTGCAATCGTTACTGCTGGCGCACCATTTGCAACCTCATCCCCTTCTTTTTTGCCAGCCTTACCCGTGTAATACCCAACTATTTTAGTTGCCTCACTGGGCCCAGAAGATACGGTTGCCACGTCACGAACATAAACAGGACTCCCACCAACTACCGCAACCATAAGACGCTTAATATCCTCAGCAGATTCCAGAAATGAACCCGTGATTACTTTGAGAAATTTATCCCCAGGTTCAACAGAACCCGCCGTTCTTTCGGAGTTTGCCATGCGAATGGTATTCGCAACTTGCGCCAAAGAGACACCGTAGGTTGCCAAGCGCTCAGGCAACACCTCTATCAACAGCTGATCTGTTCGCCCATCAACAATGAAACTTTGACTCGCATCAGGGACTTCACGTAACTTTTGCAATAAATCCAATGCAACCAATTTTAATGACGCATCATCAACATCATTTGACCATAGTGTTAACGTTACAACAGCAACATCATCCACACCCACAGGTTTTACCAAGAAACCAGTGATACCTTGCGGCATTCTATTTTTATTTGAAGCCAACTTATCATTCAACTTAACAATTGAAGACTCAAAGTCCTCGCCAACCTTAAATTGAACGGTAACTAAGGCTTGCCCTCTCGATGAAGCCGAATAAACATGCCTTACACCCGTTATTTCACGCATTATCCCCTCAAGTGGTCTTGCCACTTGGCTTTCCACTTCCTCGGCTGTCGCCCCAGGATAGCTAACAAAAATATCAACCATAGGAACAGAGACCTGAGGGTCTTCTTGCCTTGGGGTCATTTGCATCCCTAATATACCAAGGGCAAGAAACCCTATTAACAACAATAATGCAAGAGGTGATGTAATAAACATCTTGGCTATGCCACCAGCCAGACCTAGACTATGCTCATTGTTTTGTTTATTTTCTACGGGTGTGTTCTTATCGTTCATAAGGGCATCTTCAGTTTATTAAAGGAATAAAGGTTATCGTTAATAACACTAAGATTCTGGATACCAACCTGAAGATACTCCTGCGGGAGGGTTATTTATGACTCGTTCTCCTGCCTTCAAACCAGACACAACCGCAACACTTCCGTCTCCTTGCGTTGCACCTAAACGGATTAAACGCAAAGATGAAGTCTTATTCGATTCATCGGCAACTAACACCGTAGGCAAGCTACGACCATCAATCAAAACAGTTCTAGGAACTGTAATGACTCTATTTCCACCTGGCGTCGAATCTGGCAAATAAATTTCTGCGTACATTCCTGGCGATGCTAAAACCCCAACAGGAAGATCAAACTTGACAACAACCGTATGCCTTGAAGGGTCAGCAACAGGGTATATTTGAGAAATTCTTGCCGTAGTAGGTTTAATATTACCAATACGAACAGGCACTCTCATCCCCTTTTTTAAACTCCTAACCAACATAGAAGGAACATCTGCCCTCAAGCGCAGGTATTTAACAAAGCCATATTTCATGAGTGGCTGACCGGGCTGAACAGCATCACCCTCTTCAACCATTTTCGCCATGATAATACCTTCGAAAGGCGCGATTGATAGGGTGTCTTTTATTTTTGTATTTAGCTCATTAAGCTGCGACCAAACCATCATTACCTGACTTTCAGCTTGTGACACCCTGTAGCACTATTAAGCAAATCAGAGTAGCGATTATAATCTGTATTGGTTTCGCCTATCATGTCGTACATTGGGCGAGTAAAGTAAATATCCATCATCGATGGCATACCCATACCCGGCATACCTGATATATCTTTACTGCGTGGTGAAACTATCTCGCGTTGATATTGCGCTTGTGAATTTTTAAGTGCAGCTTGAGCAGATGTTACCTGCGTCCACAGTGTATTTCGCTTTGCCAAAAGCTGTGCATCATCAATTTTAACAAGAACATCGTCTTTTTTGAATTTTGAACCAACCTCCCCCATTAGCGCTGTAATTTTACCTGGCGTTTGCGCCGTAACCGTAATCTCTTTATAAGGAACAACCGTACTACCCAAAACAGTTTGTGAACTGGACTGCGAATTAACAACTGTTACAATTTCAGCGGCATTCAACACTGTTGGCGTGAAAATTGCCACTGGCGCTATTGATAACAGCAGACACAATTTCACAACAAGCACTTGAAGATGTTTGAATTTCAGCATTAATTATATTTCCTATTTTTTGAATCACATCGGCTCCTAAATATATATATTGAAATATAGGAGTACCACCCGATTATTTAGAGCAATATTATTTCAGCTGAGGGGAAGAAAAATATTGCAATACCTAGCGCCCCCGACTATAGCTTTTAAAGGGGTTTAATTCCAGTCAAAAACTACCTCTAGTGCCATTAGTTAAGCCGTTACTCTCATTTTAATGTCCATTTTTACCGAATGGAGAACAATCGTACAATTTTTCCCCAGTTTTTATGTTCCAGAGTTAACTCGATAGCTTGGGGGTTTTCTGTGAGTGACGCCCAATTCTCTTGCCAGTTATTTTTATTATCCAAGAATTTAAAAGATAATGACTCTACATTTTTCAATAACAACATTTTGATGGGTTCCGCATCAAGGTGATCCACAAACTTCCAACTTAATCTATTCAGATTTTGATCTTCAACCGTATATCTGACCCGTTGCAATGAACTACGCAACAATCCCATTGGATTAGAATTACCTGCGCGGGTAAATTCGATAACACCTTCGGAATCCAGCCCCGAGTCTAATGCTGGTGATGGCGGCTGACCATAGCCCGAACTCCTTGAACGCAACACTAGCTGGCGCAAATCACGCTCTATAAACATCATGCTACGTTGCAGTCTTTTTAATTTTGTTTCTTGCTCCGTAATAACTTCATTGCTTTTGAGTACATTTGCCAGCGCGCTATACGCCATAATTGACATAAACGAAAAAATCACCATCGCGATCATCAATTCCAGCAAAGTAAAGCCGCCGTTCTTTCTAATGCTTTTAGAGGTGTTTTTTATCATTGCAATTAAGTTATGGCTTAGCCAAAAAACCTACAACCGTCGCAAAAGGATTGGGATCAGAGTCATTCGCGAGTGTTACAGAAACCTCAACACGCTTAATATTTTTATCTTCTGTTTTTATGGTTTTCTGCACCCACTTCCATTTCCGGCTCGCCATCTCAGTCTCACCTTTCTTCTCATCAAATTTTGGCCAAGCCTTAGTGGTTTTAAGTTTGGCAATTTGATTAAGCCCTACCCACTGAGCAAAAGTCTTATTACTTAAACGGGATGTGTTTTGAGCAGCATTACCCATCACTTTTATTGCACCGCCCAAAGCTATTGCGACAACAAAGAGCGCCACCATGACCTCAAGCAAGGTAAAGCCAGTATTGTTATTTTTCATTTGCGATGAACTCTTGTTTTAGATTACCCGCACCGTCAAATTGAATCGTATATTTACTCTTTTCTTGATTAATTAAATTATACGAAAAAGGCGTCATTTCACCGTTTGAATAAATAACAATTTGCGGTTTAGCTTTATTAGGAGGCAGGAGTTTTATAGAAACACCCTCCAAAACCACCTCCGCTTGAATACCGCCATCCACGACACGAGCAACAAAAGGCTTATCAGAATACGCCACCCATTTAGCGCCGTCTCTACGATAAAACGAATAGCCAGAATCATGGACAGCCACCGCCAAATCTTGCGATTGCAAAATAGCCTCGTCTTGCGCAAGCGAGATGAGCGCACTAAAGCGCCCGCCTTGTTCTTTAAGACGATCATTACTACTATCAGGGAATGCCAAAACTGCAGCGCCAATCATGATTGATGCAATGGTTATGACAACCATTATCTCAATAAGAGTAAAGCCCTGTCCTTTAAGTTTCATCGATTTGATCACGTTAGAACAGATTAGTTATCTGCCGACCAGTTTGTAATATCGTCTTCACTTTGAATACCGTCAGGTCCAAACGAATAAAGATCAAAATCGCCATGACTACCCGGACTTAGATACTTATAAGGGTTTTCCCAAGGATCCTTTGGCGTCTTTTCCATATATTGTCTCCAATTTTTAGGAGTCGGATCACCCGATGGTTTATTAATTAACGCCTCAAGACCTTGATCAGTTGAAGGGTAAGCGTAGTTTTCTGCTTTATAAAGCTTCAGCGTCGACTCCAAACTAATAATATCTGTCGTCGCCCTCTTCTTGCTTGCGGTATTAATATTTTCCAGTAATTTAGGCCCTACTGCCGCAGCCATAATGGCAATAATTACCACCACAACCATAACTTCTAGCAAGGTAAAACCTTTGCTCTTTGCACTTAATGCCTTAATGGCAGTGTTTTCTACTTGGTACATTTTAAAAGCCCCTTTTAAAAGTGTTTTTGATACTAGTATTCTGCCATAGTTAGCCCATGATAACCAAATCATTGAAACCATTTATACTCGGCATACTTGCATTAACTGTCATATTATTAATTGCCCAATTTTTTCGCAACGATCTAGTCTTTCATCGAACAGCTATAGACCTTGGGCAATGGTGGTTAATTTTAAGCGGTAATTTCGTTCACTCTAATTACCCACACCTGTTTATGAATCTTGCAGGATTATGGATATTTGGTTTTATTTTTTTCGACAACCTATCGTTAAAAACATTCACTATCAGCACAATAATATTGTGTATCTCTGTCGGTGCTGGGCTTTATTTCTTCAACCCTGAGCTACAAAAGTATTATGGATTCTCTGGCGCACTCTATGGACTATTTTTGGTCGGTGCAACCACAGCACTTTTAGCAAGAGACTGGTTCACCGGTATAGTAGTTACCCTATTCATCATCGGAAAAATCATCTGGGATCTAATTTACGGCGGTAGCAGCTCAAGCGCAGAGCTTATCGGCGT
>CAZSXI010000102.1:0-7499 GCA_964611045.1 uncultured Cocleimonas sp.
AAATATCAGAAACCACACTCGAATCACCTGCTAATAATGCCTTGGTTGCACACATTTCTGCGCATAACGGTAGCTTGCCCTCTGCGATACGATTTGCACCGTATTTTTCATATTCTGCTACGCTACCTGTTTCTTCAGGGCCACCTGCACAGAAAGTACATTTATCCATTTTGCCTTTGGATGAAAATGCACCAGATTCTGGGAATTGAGGCGCGCCAAACGGACAAGCATACGAACAATAACCACAACCGATACACGTATCTTTATCATGTAACACAATGCCGTCATCTGTTGTGTAGAAGCAATCTACAGGACAAACTGCCGCACAAGGCGCATCGGAACAATGCATGCAGGCAACAGAGAGTGAACGTTCACCTGGTACACCGTCTTTAACAGTTACTACACGGCGACGGTTTACACCCCACGGGACATCATTCTCGTTTTTACACGCTGTGACACAACCGTTACATTCAATACAGCGTTCTGAGTCGCAATAAAATTTTACATTAGCACCCATTTTCTTATCTCCTCGCTTACGCTTTGGTTATTTTACACAGAGAACACTTGGTTTCCTGCATCTGTGTTACGGAATCATAACCATAGGTCATGGCGGGATTTAAAGCCTCACCCAACACATAGGGGGCAGAACCTTTAGGGTATTTATCTCTCAAGTCTTTACCTTGGAAATGCCCACCAAAGTGATAAGGCGCTGAAACTACTCCAGATGCAACTCGACGAGTAACCATAGCTTTGACTTTGATTTTTGCTCCTTCTGGTGTTTCAATCCAAACATCATTTCCATCTCTAATGCCTCCGTTATTAGCATCTCTGGGATGTATTTCTACAAACATATCCTGCTGGAGTTCTGCTAACCAAGGATTAGAACGTGTTTCATCACCACCACCTTCATATTCAACTAATCTGAATGATGACAGGATTAATGGGAAGTCTTTGGTATAGTCCTTTGCTTGAATTGACCCATAACGCGTAGGTAAACGCCAAAATGACTTTCTATCTTCATAAGTAGGATACTTCGCCACCAAGTCTCGACGGCTTGTATATAAAGGTTCACGATGTATCGGAATGGGGTCAGGGAACGTCCAGACGTTAACGCGTGCTTTGGCATTACCAAATGGAGCACAACCGTGTTTGATGGCAACACGCTGAATACCACCTGATAAATCGGTCTTCCAGTTTTTGCCTTCTGCCGCTTTCTTTTCATCTGCGGTTAAGTCATCCCACCAACCAAGTTTCTTTAATAAATCAGATTTAAATTCAGGGTAGCCATCTTTAATTTCAGATCCTGCAGAATAGAAACCTTCTGCCAATAAATTCACACCATCACGCTCCACACCAAATCTAGCGCGGAATGTTAAACCACCTTCTGCAACCGATGTGCTTCCATCATATAAGTTTGGTGTACCCGGATGCTTCATCTCTGGCGTACCCCAGCAAGGCCAAGGTAGTCCATAGAACTCACCATCACACGCGCCACCTTCAGCTTTCAAGCTGGTGAAATCGAAGTCTCCCCAGTTTTCTTGTTGCTTCTTCAAGCGTTCTGGGCTTTGACCTGTGTAACCAATCGTCCACATACCACGGTTGATTTCTCTAAGTACATCTTCAATGACAGGCTCTTCACCTTTCACTTCGATATGCTTGAACATCTGATCAGCAATACCAACCTTCTTTGCCAACTTGTACATAATGGTATGATCTGGCAACGACTCAAACAATGGATCCATGACCTTATCACGCCACTGGAATGAGCGATTTGATGCGGTAACTGAACCATATGTTTCTAATTGTGTTGCCGCTGGCAAAAGGTAGACACCGTCTTTGCGATCACTCATGACTGACGAAACAGTTGGATAAGGATCAACAACAACCATCATATCTAATTTTTCCATGGCCTTTTTCATTTCAGTGCCACGGGTTTGACTGTTAGGTGCATGACCCCAGAAAATCATGGCCCGGAGATTGTCCTTTTGAGCTATGTTTTTCTTGTCTTCTAAAACACCGTCAATCCAGCGAGAAACAGGGATACCTTTGGTGTTCATCACATGAACGTCTTTATCACCTGCTTTTTCGTAACTCCCTGTATCAAATTGACCTTTAATCCAATCAATATCTAAATCCCAAACGCGCGCCCAGTGTTTCCATGAACCTGGCTTAAGACCGTAATATCCTGGTAAGGTATTTGCCAACACACCTAAGTCTGTTGCACCTTGTACATTATCGTGACCACGGAAGATATTAGCTCCGCCACCTGATACGCCCATATTTCCTAGCGCTAATTGGAAGGTACAATATGCACGTGTGTTGTTATTACCAATCGTATGTTGCGTTCCACCCATACACCAAATAAAGGTTCCGGGGCGATGTTGCGCCATTGCTTGTGCCGCACCTTTCACTTTATGCTCTGGCACACCTGTTACGCGCTCAACTTCTGCAGGATCCCATTTTGCAACTTCTTGCTTGACTTCTTCCATGCCGTAAACACGCTGCTTTATAAAGCCTTTATCTTCCCAACCGTTCTTGAAGATATGCCATAACATACCCCAAATGATTGGAACGTCTGTGCCGGGGCGAATTTTCAAATAATGATCGGCATGTGCCGCTGTGCGTGTAAAACGAGGATCAATAACGATTATAGGTGCGTTATTTTCTTCCTTCGCTTTCATAATATGAAGCAGTGCAACAGGATGCGCTTCTGCAGGGTTTGAACCGATCAATAAGATAGATTTTGAATTGTGAATATCATTGTAGGAGTTGGTCATCGCACCATAACCCCACGTGTTCGCAACACCTGCTACCGTGGTTGAATGACAAATACGTGCCTGATGGTCTACGTTATTTGTGCCCCACATACCCGCCATTTTACGGAACAAATATGCTTGCTCATTATTATGCTTGGCAGAACCTAGCCAGTAAACCGAATCAGGACCTGACTCTTTGCGAATACTCATTAGCTTGTCGCCAATTTCGTTAATCGCTTGATCCCATGAAATTTTCTTCCACTTACCATCCACTAATTTAGTCGGATGTTTTAAACGGCGATCACCATGACCGTGCTCGCGAATCGCCGCACCTTTTGCACAATGTGCGCCTTTATTGAATGGATGATCCAGTGCTGGCTCTTGACCCGTCCAAACACCGTTCTCAACTTCGGCGATGACACCACAGCCTACCGAACAATGCGTACAAATTGTTTTAACACGTTTTATTTTACCTTTAGCTTCACCTGCTGCCTCAGCTTTTTTCATCATGCCGGGGGCTAAGCTTGTGCCGAGTGCCGCGCCACCTGCCATAAGAGTTGAGCTTCGTAAGAACTGGCGTCTTGATACCGCTTCGCCTGCTGCTTTTTGAGCCGTACCTTTTTTATCGATTAAACTACTGTCGATAACTTTACTGGATACTTTAGTCAGTTTCATATCAATACTCTCCCTTATAATGCAGCTGATTTATAGTAATCAGCGACATGCTGTGTGAGTCTGTAGCCTTCTTCTTTCTTATCTACTTTGACTTCCGTTTTTGTTGCCGCAACTGCCACATTCGGAGCAATTGCAACAGCCACTGCACTGGCACTTATTACTGCGCCACCACTTAAAAATTTTCTACGACTGATAGTTGCTTCAGCGTATTTTTTAAATTCCTGCTCTTTCATTGTCATTCTCCTTTGTGGTGGTTTGCTATTTATTAATAGCTACACCAGTAAATACTGTTTCTCTAAATTCATAAATGCCGACCCAAATCGTCCTACTGAACGATAAAATACGGCTGATTCTGCATTGGATAAATCATCAAAAAAGCGATTTACCCATTCACTCAAATGCTTTTCAAAAAATATTTTTTGTGTCTCAGTATCAACACTTTCATCAGTAATCTGACTCTCATTAGTGATCAACAAGGACATCACTTCACATAAAGCAGCTACATGATCTTCTGGCTCTACGACGTTTTCATCGCGCTCAAAACCTAAAGCCTTTAAATCATCTCTTAACAGGCTTAATGGCTTTTCCATCAAATAACCTGTGAGATACCACGAGCCATAAGGCACTAACTCACCACGCCCTAATCCGATAAATAAATCGTGATACTCATCATCAATTGCTAATAAATCACTTGATTGTGCCGCTAAACCTAAAGTTGACATAGATAACAACAATTCATCCTCATCAACGGCAACATTAGAAAAGTGTGCAACGTGCTCTAATACTTCTTTTTTAGGTACTTTGCGCAACAGTGCCGCCAAGATGCTGTAGGCGGATGCTCTGTATTGCTGTTCTTGATTTTTTCCCAAACTCTGCTCACTCATTGAATCCATCCCTGCAGATATTTGATCTGAGAAGGGAGTAATATTTTCTCCAATGTGTGAATTACGAGTTTGTAGTGGCATAAACTTCCTTTTCTAGCGTTAATATCTTTATTGCAACACTCGTGCCATTCGTCGGGGGAGAAAAATGACCATAAAGGAGTGATTTGACCAAGGGTTTTGGCGTTATTACCCAATTTACTGCGATACAGAATGTCCCACTGTGAAAAGCAATGATTAAAAAGGGTCAAAAAGGCTGTTTTTAAGTCTTTTTTATTTGCCACCCCCCCTGTTTTTACTCGATTTGTAATCTCGCCCTTCGGGTAGTCGTCGCTTTTCTCCAACATTGTCTCACTACGCTCGGTTCGACGTTTTGTGTTTTTAAATTCTGATTCCAGACGTATTAAACCGTTAAAAATCAACATCTGGATCCTCCATCATATCTCTCACCCTACAGTCCTCGCACATCTTCAGACGATTCTTTGATCGTTCATCGGCAAACATTGCATGACCCGATAGTTTTGTGAGGATGGTGGTGATGCCTGATTTAGTAGCAAACGGTTTACCGCAGGCGATACAGCAAAATGGCTCTTCTTCATTTAAAACACGGGGTTTCTTACGCACTTCAAAATCAAGAATTAATCGAGGCGATAAACTGATCGCACTTTCGGGACAAGTATTCGTACAGACATTACATTGCAAGCAATTTGCCTCAACCAAACTCAACATGGGTTTTTCGCTACTGTCTTGCAACGCGTTAGCAGGACAAGCACTGACACACGCCATGCATAAGGTGCAATTTTCTTTATTGACAATGACATCGCCAAAGATAGAACCATTGGGCAACTGAGCAACAGGCTCAACACTTTCTGATTTAGCAACTAAATGATCCAATGCCATATAAAAGGATTGGCGCTTACCTGTAATCGGTGCGTGTGTTGCCAAATCAAATTCTGGCATGGTTTTGCTGGTGATTAATTCACTAGGATCGCTAATAACGAGTACCGCACTTACGGGGTAGCCTGCGGCTTCTAAAATATCCTGCGTCATTTCCAAATGTAAATCCAAGGCATCACGAGCAGAATCTGGCATTTTATTTAAGTCAAACAAGCGTACAGATCGTGCGCCCCACGCTAATGCGGACAACCACATTTCAGGGCCAACGCTGGCAACCTCTTCTACCGCAATCAGTAAACCCGCAGGCAAAATTTGCTCTGCTTGAGTTTGCTCATCTTCGGTTACAAAAACCAGATCAGGCTTACCTTGATTTTCTTTTAAATAAGTCAGAATCAATGTGCGAATATGCGTAAGTAAATCTTTTGATTTTGGATAGGCATAAGTAATCGCGCCTGATGGACAAACCGTCGCACACACGCCACCACCCTGACAACGAGTTGCTTCAACTTTAATGGTGTCAGTTAGTGAAGTAATCGCCTCGGCAGGACAGGCATCAATACAGCGTGTGCAACCGGGTTTACCCGAACGACCATGCGCACAGGCGGATGCATCGTAGTTAAAATATTTTGGCTTTTCAAATGTACCGACTAAATCTGCCAGCTCTTCTTTAACCTCCTGCAAACTAAAACCATCTAATGTTGCAACGATATAACCAGGTGGTTTTAATGCCATTGATAAAAGTGGCTTGGGCGACAAATCCAAAACCAAATCACCTTTTATTGCTTGGCTTGCCACGGTAACAACAAATTGACCCAGCGCTCCCTCTATTAAAATATCGTCACTGGGAGCTTGTCCTTTATACTCTACAATCTCACTCGTTAAACCTTCTGGCAGATCACCAAAAAGCTTCAGCGCTTGTGTGTCTCCTATTACGATCACATGACCGCGTGATTGGTATTCAACTACCGAGGTTGCTTCGGGCTTTAATTTTGCTACTGCCTCATAGGCGATTTCTCGGGCTTGTGTTTTTTCTGCTGATGCAAAAGAATCACTCATACATCTTCCCCTTCTACGTCATCAAGGTCTTCATCTATTCCAGCTACGGTTTCTCTCATGCTTTCAGTCCCATCTTTATTCTCTTCTCCATCTACACCATCTAATTTATCTTCGTTGTTTTGCTCTTGCTCAGCGACTTCAACCTCACCTGCTTCTTCGCCTGTTTCTTCTGCATTACTCAACAACTCTTCTTTTTCCTTTTGTTCTTTTGCTAAGCGTAACTTTTCTGCTTCCACTTCTAAAATATGTTTCATGTCACAGGTGATTACGCTGGGGTCTAGCTTTTCAAAACTAGTGTAATCACCATCGTACTCATCCAAACCATCGCGAATGTTGTAGGTTTTTCCGTGGAATAATTTTTGTAGCGCCATTTTGCGCAGCGTTTCACTCACCCCTGTTGACATAAAACCTGAGAAGTCAGAATCTTCATTGAGCGTTTCAATGTCAGGCATATCCTCATCGGTGAGGGCGTTAAGTTTTTCTAATCTTTTCTCTGCGAGTGTTTCTTCATCGACAGGTTCATCCACGCCTTCTATAATCTCAGGCAGATCTTCAACAGCCGTTTCATTAACGACTTCTTGCTTTCGCCGTGACCAGCGTGATGCAAATCCTTCTTTTTCTACTGCCATACATTTCCCTAATTCATTAAATGTTTTAAACCCCCTCCCCCTGCTAGGTGGAGGGGACATCTTTTATTCACCTTTTTTCCAGTCTTTGCGTTTTCGTTTTATTCTCTTTTCTGCGCTGTAGTTTTCAACCACATAGAATTCTACCCAACTGTACAAATCAGGCGGAATAGGAACGGCGTACACAGTGTCATCACCTTCAAGGTAAGCGTGTGCCTCATCAAAACTCATGGTGACTAAAAATGGGATAGGAACATCTGTCTCTTCGCCGTCTTCATCTTCTTCACGCGCAACGATAAAACACCCTGGTTCTGGCGACATTAAGTTATGGTAATAGCTTTCGCATTCATCCAAATGCAGAGTGATTTTTAAACCACCGTAGATGACTTGTTTTACTTTTCCTTGCGTAATCACCTTTACATCATCTTTGCTTGTGCCAGATTGAGAGACTACACCCACGCCATTCCATACCTCATCTACCCATTGGTTTTGGGAAGGCCTACTTTCCATGATTACGGACACAGGAAAACTATTGGGGGTATTTTCTGGTGAGTTATTTGTGTTTTGGGGTTGAGTTACTTGTGTCATTACTCTTACTAAGAGCAAAA
>CAZSXI010000103.1:0-5056 GCA_964611045.1 uncultured Cocleimonas sp.
GAATTCATTCGGTATACAAAAAAGGACGCATCTAGCGTCCTTTTTTGGTTCTGTTTATAGTCCACCCCCCCCTGTTTTATGCCGTTTTGTACGAGAAAATGAGTGTTTTTTAAGTACAAAACGGCATAAAACAGGGGGGGTGGACTATAAAAATGGTATTTTTAACGCTTTAAAAGTACATAAACAGCACCTGTCCCGCCATCTTTTACCTTTGCCGAGTGAAAAGCCAAAACGCGATCGTGCTCGCAGAGCCAATGATTAACCTGTGTCTTTAAAACGGGTTTATTAGCGCCCGAGCGATTCCCTTTTCCGTGGATAATCCTTACGCAACAACTTTCAAATTGAGGCGTTTCTTGCAAGTAATACATGAGTATCTGTTTAGCTTGCTTGATGGTTGTACCGTGTAAGTCTAATTCATCCGAAATGCGATATTGACCACTTCGCAATTTGCGAAACACGCCTTTTTGGATGCCTGTTTCACAAAAGCTGATCGTGCCTTCTGCCTCTACCTCTTCGACGTGAAGTTCATCCGATAAAGGGTCATGAATTTCTATTTCATCTTCTTCGTGGTTATGGAGGTGTTGGAGTTTTTTGGCAGTGGGTTTCAAGGCAGTAGCTTCATCTTCGTGATATGCTTTGTCGGCAATTGATAAAGGGCTAACTCCGCTCATTGCTTCTCGAAATAAATCATCATCACGGTTATCATTCGCTTGTTGAAGTTGTGCTTTTTTTTCGACAAGTTTATCAACCTTCTGGCTTTCGATTAATTGCTTTTTGAGTTTTTTAAGGTCAGATTTGTTCACGTGAGTTGGCTACTGGTAATTGGTTTTAATGATGTTTAATGATTGAGAATGCGACAAGATTAACATGAATATACTATTGAGTAATGATGATGGTTTTATCGCGCCTGGTCTAAATTTATTACGCGATTCCTTGATGCAATCAGCAAAGGTCACAAATGTCATCACTATCGCGCCCGATCGTGATAGAAGCGGAGCCAGTAATTCACTGACGTTAGATGCTCCATTGCGAATCACCGAACGTGGTGAGCAATTTTACAGTGTCAACGGAACACCAACCGATTGTGTGCACCTTGCCCTCACGGGATTATACGAAGGTGATGAGCCAGATATTGTCATCTCAGGTATTAATGCGGGTGCAAATATGGGCGATGACGTTATTTATTCAGGGACGGTTGCCGCAGCAATGGAAGGGCGTAATTTAGGCTTGCCCGCTATGGCAGTTTCGATTGCATCCTTTAAGCCGACTCATTTTGAAAGTGCCGCAAAAGCGGTTATTCAATTGCTCGATAGATTGCCCAGTTTGGGATTATCATCAGCAGATCATGCTGCAACTATACTCAATGTGAATGTTCCTGATTTGCCCTATGACGAAATAAAAGGCTTTCAAGCCACACGCCTTGGTAAACGCCATAAAGCAGAACCTGTTATTCGTAGCCAAGACCCACGTGGAGCGGAGATTTTCTGGGTTGGTCCTGTCGGCGAGGAGGCGGATGCAGGAGAAGGCACCGATTTTTATGCAATCCAAAATGGCACTATTTCTGTCACCCCAATTCACATTGATTTAACGCGATATTCTGCGATTGATGCGACAAGAGAATGGCTGGGCGGAGAGAAGAGTGTCTGAGCTAAATATTCAAGGTGTCGGCATGACGTCACAGCGAACGCGAGATCGCTTGATTGACCGTTTGCAACAAAAGGGAATTTCTAACCCCGAAGTATTACGTGTTATGCGCCTTGTACCACGGCACTTATTTGTTGATGAAGCAATGGCAAGTCGCTCGTATGAAGATTCATCTTTTCCTATCGGGCATGGACAAACCATTTCACAGCCATATATTGTTGCGCGCATGACCGAGCTATTGCTCGAAAGTGAAAGCCTAGAAAATGTACTCGAAGTGGGTACAGGTTCGGGCTATCAAGCGGCAGTATTGGGCGCATTGGTAAAAGACTTACACACGGTTGAAGTACTAACGCCTTTGTATCGCCAAGCACGAGACTTGCTCTATAAATTAGGCTATCGCAATATTCGTACCCATCAAGGTGATGGGAGCTGGGGTTGGGCAGATGCCGCACCTTATGATGCTATCATGGTGACAGCCGCACCTGAGGAAATGCCAGCAGCATTAGTGCAGCAATTAAAAATAGGTGGGCGCATGGTAATACCCGTTGGCTCACAAAATAGTGAACAGATTTTACAGGTTGTAACACGCACATCAGAATCAGAATACCAAGTTAAAAATTATGATTCGGTGGTCTTTGTGCCACTGGTTAGCAAATAGAGAAATGAAAATATAGGGCTTTAAATGAACGATTACATCTACACCATTATTTTAAGCATGATGCCGATTTCAGAATTGCGCGGGGGAATTCCCTACGCCTTAGCGAATGACATACACCCAGTAAAGGCTTACTTAATAAGTGTTAGTGCCAATATATTAGCTTTTCCAATAGTGTATTTCTTCATGGGTTTTTTTCACGGTCAATTTAGTAAAATGGATTGGTACATTAATTTATTTGATAAAATCGTGGTGCGTACCCGTGCAAAGGTCGGAGATAATTTAGAAAAATGGGGTTTTTGGGGTTTGATGGTGTTTGTGATGATTCCATTGCCCATTACAGGTGCTTACACAGGTAGCTTTGCCGCATGGGTTTTTGGCATTGAGAAACGAAAAGGGTTTCTTGCTGTCTCAATGGGTGTGTTAATAGCAGGATTGATTGTTACGGCAATTTTTCTTTCGGGTGCTGAATTATTTAGTTTTGTGCTGAAAAAATTCTATTAACAGTAAGTAGGATGAAGTTAATTTTTTAATTATTTTGAAAGCAATTAAAAGTC
This sequence comes from uncultured Cocleimonas sp., assembly GCA_964611045.1. Taxonomy (GTDB): domain Bacteria; phylum Pseudomonadota; class Gammaproteobacteria; order Thiotrichales; family Thiotrichaceae; genus Cocleimonas. Next base: position 2,857 of record CAZSXI010000103.1, read on the forward strand.
TATTATAATCATAATCTTACTAAGTAATTATATAAAATTGATTTAGTATTACGTTACAAGTACACTGTTACATACCGTATTTCAGAAAATAATGATTATTTTTTGAGTACATTGGGCTTATGAATGATTGGGATCATTCATTAAAAATTGGGGTATGGGCAAGTTGAATACGTTTAAAATAACGGTTTAGCTACTTAATCTCTGGACAGTTCTTGTCTCAGATTTTTTACCAATACCTTGTTAATTAAAATACTGAAAAATCGAAGGGTATTTATCATGGATAGTAAAATCAAATTATTAGCAGCTGTTTCAGTAATCGCTGTTATGACATCAGGTTGTAGTCGACTGGGGTCGGGTCAAGGCGCGGGAGGTGATGGTTATTCTTCTGGAGGTTCGGGATCAGCTCAGGTAGCACGTACGGGTCAAGTATCACGCGGTGGACTTTTTGGTCAGCGACGTTCAGCAACGTGTTCACCTTGTGCGGCAAACTCTGGATCTAAAAACACTTATACATACAAGCCTGCTGCAAAGCCAGTTTACAAGGCGGCAACAAAGCCCGCTGCGGGACAACACAATCAACAGCATTACATTGATAAGTGGAATCGCGAACAGGCACAACAAAAGAATCAAAATACACAAAACTACACAGGTTACGGTAATACGGGTGCAAGCAATACAACGTATTACGACTATAGCTCTGCAGGTAAAACAACACCTGCTCCAGCAACAAACGTGAGTGCAAGCAATAAAAGCATTTACACAGGTAGCTATCAGCAACCAACGTATAAGCCTTATCAGCCAACAACATACTCTGGTGGTAGTGCAGGAACAACTAGCACAACTGCTGCTACGACAGCAACAGGTGGTGGAAGCTCTTATGTTGTAAGGAAAGGTGATACTGTTTTTGAGGTTATGCGTCAAACAGGTGTTTACTGGAAAGACATTATCAGCATGAACAACCTAGTTGCTCCTGCTTACACCATCAGCCCAGGTCAGACGTTACGTTTGAAGTAGTTTTGGTTGAATAAATTACAAAAAAGCCCTCTTTGTGAGGGCTTTTTTGTGTCTGGAATGAATATGAATACTATTGAGAAGCCTGTTTCTTTTTTTCGTAAATAGGCGGATTTACATAATAATCCAAATCATCATAAGTAATAATTCCCACGAATTTATCAACTATTTCCCCCTTTGGTGAAATGATATAACTGGTCGGAATAGCCACCACAATACCAAAAGCTAGCATGGTACTTTCTTGTGCTTGTATTAGTGGATAGCTAATATTCAACTTCTTTTGAAAGGCTTTAATATCTTCGACACTGCTTCCACCTGCATCAAAACCCAGCGAAACAAAGGTCTTTTTGTTTGCTTGTGCGAAGCGATCAATATCAGGGATCTCGGCAAGACAGGGTGGGCAATAGGTCGCCCAATAATTTACTAGCACCCACTTGCCTTTGTAATCACTAAATTTGTGTGTTTTTCCTTCTAGATCGTTAAAGGAGAAGTCTTTAACCTTTTCGCCAGCAATGGCATAAGTATTTGCAAAGAATAACGGGAGGATTAATAAAAGTGCTCCAAAGAAGTTTATTTTTCTCATGTAATCGTTAGCCCATCAATCAGATAATTAGGTACACTAGAGTTTATCCGATAATAGAAGAACTTAGAAGGAAATAGAAATGTCTGACACAACCACAATCTACCATAATCCACGTTGCTCAAAATCTCGCGCGGCAATGGAGTTGCTTGATGATAAAGGGTTCAATATAGAAGTTGTAAAGTACCTCGATACACCACCAAACAAAGAAGCAATAACAGATTTGTTGAATATGCTGGGTTTAGAGCCACGCGAACTCATGCGTAAAGGCGAGCAAGAATACAAAGACAATAATTTGTCTGATGAAAGTCTAAGTCGTGATGATTTGATTGATGCAATGGTGAAGTTTCCTAAATTGCTCGAACGTCCAATTGTAGTAAAAAATGGTAAAGCAGCGATTGGTAGACCGATTCAAAATATTATTGATATATTGTAAAACTCAAAAAAATTGTATTGCTTGCTCCCTCCACTTAGCAAGGGGAGGGCTAGGGAGGGGATAGAAAGTAAGCGCTTGGTTTTTACTTCGATCATTCTACCCCTTCCCTAACCCTCCCCCTGCTAGGTGGAGGGGATTAAAGAAAGAGCAAAAATTCAAAGGCATAAAACATG
>CAZSXI010000103.1:5156-7460 GCA_964611045.1 uncultured Cocleimonas sp.
CCTGCTAGGTGGAGGGGATTAAAGAAAGAGCAAAAATTCAAAGGCATAAAACATGAAACAAGTTCTAGTCCTATACTACTCCCGAAGTGGAGCAACAGCCGACATGGCAAAGCTTATAGCGCGCGGAGCAGAAAGCGTTGATGGTGTTGAAGCCATTTTGCGTACTGTGTCAGAAGTCTCAGAAACTTGCGAAGCTACCAGTGCAAAAGTGCCTGATAGCGGCGCACCTTTCGTTTCGCTTGATGAATTAAAAACCTGTGATGCGCTCGCGTTAGGTAGCCCAACACGCTTTGGCAATATGGCTGCACCGCTCAAATACTTTTTAGAAAAAACCAGCGGGCATTGGCTATCAGGTTCATTAGTTGGCAAACCGGCTGGCGTATTCACCTCAACTTCAAGCTTGCATGGTGGACAAGAAACCACATTGTTGAGCATGATGATTCCATTACTACATCATGGAATGTTAATCAGCGGTCTTCCTTATACCGAATCGGAATTACTCACTACAACAACAGGCGGCACGCCTTATGGTCCATCGCATTTGGCAGGTGCGGAAAGTAACCTACCGATTAGTGATGATGAAAAAGCATTGTGCATCGCGCTAGGTAAACGCCTAGCGAATCTAGCCGTAAAATTATAGGTGCCTCAAACATGGATATAACGGTATTTTGGCGTGCATTGGCGGGCATCGGAATCTTAGGTCTGATTATTTTATGTGTTGCATGGAATGGCTGGCTAACACCTGTTCAAGATACACCTCGCTCCATTGAAATAGCACTGTTGGTTGCCCCGCTACTTTATTTTGTACGCGGCGTGATGCACGGAAACCGCGATACCTTCATTATTGTCATGCTAGTGTCATTTATTTATATGCTTTTGGGGATTTGGTACGCATTTTCAGCAGAAGAAAAGATTTATGGCTATCTAATGATAGTATTTAGCTTGTTTTTATTCTTCGGAAGCTTGTTAAATGTCTGGATCTTAGATAAACGTGAAAAAATGGGGTTAAAATAGCTTTTTTATAAGTCCACCCCCCTTCTTTTTTGCTGTTTTGTAGTTTAAATAATGTACAAAACGGCAAAAAAGAAGGGGGGTGGATATAGAATTAAACGTTTTTCGCAGCTTGTTTTATAAAAAAACGAGCATCTTTACCCTGTATATCATCAAAATTATGTAATTTAAGATGTCTTCTTATTTTTCCTTTGCCTTCTAGTAGATTTGAAGGGTCTTTAAAGGAAGCTCCATCGCTGAATTCGATAGAGAGATGCTCTTTATACAAATAAATTCCGCCAACAAGCTTGTTAGCATTGTTAAAAACAATTCCACCGTATTTTATATCATCGATAAGCTTGCTGTTTTCTTCAAAAAATATTGTTTGAATAGCTTCTATCATTTTAAAACTATCAGGGAAGGTCGATTGAATATCGTTTAAGAAGTCATTCACTTTTTGATTTGATGAGTCCATTACACCACTACTTTCTTTTTTTCTTTCCGTACTTAAATGCTTTATTCCGTTCTGCCCGATTCTTATATTCTGAATTAGATAAGAAATTTTCTTCTTCTAATTCCATTTTTACATTCATATAAAGATTGCGCATGGCGCGTACAGGCAAGTGTTCGTATGCACCCGCTCTTAGCGAGCGATGCAAAACAATATCACCGTAGCGGATGCGTCGTAATCGGCTAACGACGACGTCTTGTGATTCCCAAAGCCTTCGTACTTCACGATTCTTGCCTTCATTCAATACAACGTGATACCAGCTGTTTGCACCTTCGCCACCTTCAAACTTTATACGGGTAAATTTAGCGATACCATCTTCTAATTCCACGCCTGTGGTTAATCTGTCGATCATATCGTCTGTGACTTTGCCTAAAATGCGTGAGGCGTATTCGCGTTCAATTTCATACGATGGGTGCATGAGGCGATTAGCTAATTCACCATCGGTGGTGAAGAGTAATAAGCCGTCGGTGTTGATGTCGAGTCTACCGACTTGAATCCAACGCCCGCTGCTAAGCTTGGGTAGATTATCAAAAACAGTTTTACGACCTCCTGGATCATTTCGAGAGCAAATTTCACCGACCTTTTTGTGATACAGCAATACTTGTGGTTTGGCTTTTAATTTTGAGGCGAGCTTGATGACTTTGCCACGTATGGTGATTTTGTCATTCTCATCAACTGCTTGACCTGTGGTTGCGACTACGCCATTTACAGTGATATCACCTGCATTTACCCAGCGCTCAATTTCACGACGAGAGCCGTAGCCAGCACGGGCTAGTATTTTTTGAATTCTTTCTGACATTTTT
>CAZSXI010000104.1:0-7345 GCA_964611045.1 uncultured Cocleimonas sp.
GCTTTTGGCCCAACAGCAACACCACAACCCACTCAAATCAACTTTGAAAATGCTTTAGCGATTGCATTATTAAAACAAGAAGCAATGGGTAGCAAAGTGCTGGTGATTGAAGATGAAGGCAGAAATATAGGTTCAGTCGGCATACCTCAATCACTATTTGACGCTATGCAAGAATCACCGATTGTGAAGCTGGAAGTATCTCAAGAAGAACGTAGTCAAGTAAGTATCGAAGAGTATATTGTCGATACCCAAGCGCATTTTGATTCTGTTTATGGTGAAGAAGAGGGCGCAATAAAGCTGTCAGAACATTTGCTGAACAGCCTGAGTAAAATCCAGAAACGTTTAGGTGGTGTGCGTTATCAAGAAGCTAAAGATCAGATGGAATCAGCAATAGAGCGACGCCTCATTTCAGGCTCTCTGGATGATTTTATCCCTGTTGTGAAGACATTGCTCGTAGATTATTACGACCCCATGTACGACTATCAATTTGAAAAGAAAACTGAACGCGTTTGTTTTAAAGGCTCTGTTGATGGCGTGTTAGATTATCTAAAGAATGCCTGAGAATGGATTGGGGTTTAAGGAATCGCTTTTTTCGCCGCTGATTGACCCGCCATAGCACCATACTTACGCCCTGTACTACCAGCAACTAATCCACCAGCTGCGCCACCCACAATTCCACCTGCAGTTCCTGCAACGGCGCCGGCTGCATCTACGGGTAGTTTTGCTACAGTCACAGCGCTGCTAATAACTTGTTGTTGTGAGCAAGATTGTAAAAATAAGAGGAGTGCCGCCGAGGTGCATATTTTTAAGTATTTCATTTTTAGCCTTTGTTTACTTTTAAAAGGTCAATTGTTTTTATTGATTTGACTTAGCATGGAGGGAGTTTAACAAGCGTAAGCTTAGCTGGAGGTGAACAGTTAGGATTGTTTTTGCTCTTTGGTATTTATAATTTTAAGCACTAAAGTCATACCAAACAAGATAATAGCGATGGCGCCCCACATTCTAGTGGTTACAACTTCACCCAATAATAAGTAGCCGAAAAGAAATGAAAAAATAGGCACTAGAAAAGTCACACTAACAGATCTAGCAGGCCCGATATTATTAATTAATATGAAGAAAACAAAATAGGCAAATGCAGTGCAGACGACCCCGAGGAAAACGGCATAAAACCACTGGGTATTAGTCACTGCATTAAAATCTGGTAGAAAGAAGGGGAGTAGAACCAACATAAATAATGCGGCAAAAAATAAGCTACCTGCTGTTTTTGTTAGAGCTGAAACATCAGACAAGTATTTTTTCATGCCGTTAGATGCAATCCCATAAAGTAAGGCTGCCATGACGCCTGCTAAAATTGGCAACCACGTTTTAAACTCCCAGCTGACTTTGTCCCAGACTAAAATGGTTAGTCCAAAAATACTGATGGCTAACCCCAAAAACTGCAGTTTTGACATTTTATCTTTTAGCCACATATGAGCAATCCATGCGGTGAATATAGGCGTCATCGCATTTAAGATAGATACCGTTCCTGCGGTTAGAGAAACACTCGCATAGGCAAGAAAGCTAAAAGGAATTGCCGAACTAATAATGCCAAGCCAAGCCAGTGTGCGCCAATTGTTTAAGAATTCTTGCTTGCGTTCTTTCGTGAATAAAAAGAAAAACAAACAAAGTGCGGCAATGACAATGCGAACAGTAATTAAAGCAATAGGACCAAATACCTCAGCAGTCGCGCGCATAAAAATAAAAGAACTTCCCCAAATAGCGGCAAGAAGAATAAGCAGTAAAATATCAGGTAGTTTCATTAATATGATTTTAAATGGAGTCAGTTAGCGATTGTTAGATTTGTTATAGCGATGCCTTATAATAGATATTAGGATTTTTCACATCAAATTAGGGTGATATTGCCATGTTTTATCAGTTATCCAAGATAATAATTTTATTCACTGTATTTTTTTCTAGCACACTCGAAGCAAAAGGTAGTTGGCAGCTCAGTAAAGAGAGCGAAGGTATACAAGTCTATGTGCGTGATAATCCAAATTCTCCCTTAAAGGTTTTTAGAGGAATTATCACCTTGCCAGCAACAAAGTTAAGTTCATTGGTAGCAGTGCTGGATGATATAAATGCAATGCCCAAGCTTTTGCATGATTGTCAAAGTGCAAGCACAATAAAAGAAGTAGGAAATAAATCATCAACCATTTACGTCGTCACTAAAATGCCTTGGCCAGTAAAAAATAGAGATTCCGTTGTGTATTCAGTGATGACTCAGGATAAGAAAACCAAGAAAGTATTGATTAAAATGCAATCAAAGCCAAAAGCAGTGCCGCTAAAAAAAGGAATGGTGCGTGTTCAAACCATGTCGGGCTATTGGGAGTTTATGCCAGTCATTATCGCTGGAAAAGAGAGCGGAAACGTAAAAGTGACCTATGAATTAAGCCTAGACCCAGGCGGAAATCTGCCACAATGGTTGGTGAATACGCTTGCTGTTGATTTCCCCTTTTATACTTTGAATAATTTACGCCAGTTAGTGAAAAAACCAATCTACAGAGACGCAAAACGTCCTCATATTATCAATTAAAGCCCTTTTTCTTTTGCCACCTCCCCCTTTTTTTGACGTTTTGTACAAAAAAAACATCGCTCAGAACTACAAATCGTCAAAAAATAGGGGGGGTGGATCAATAAAAAGCATTAAAACTTATTGCTTATACTTCTCTCATTAACTCCAGCATCTCGCTCGCTTTCATCGAACCACTCATATCAGAACCTTCTAACAAACTGTCTGCTAAGTCACGTTTATGCTTATGTAGTTTAACAATTTTTTGCTCAATGGTGTTCTCTGCCACTAATCGGTAAATGGTGACAGGTCGCGTTTGCCCAATTCGATGTGCGCGGTCAGATGCTTGGTTTTCTACCGCAGGGTTCCACCATGGGTCCATGTGAATGACGTAATCTGCTGCTGTTAAGTTCAAACCTGAACCACCTGCTTTTAAGCTGATGAGGAATAATTCGCCTTCGCCATCTTGGAAAGCATCCACGCGTTCTTTGCGTTTAGCTACGGGCGTACTGCCGTCGAGGTATTGGTATTTAATGCCTCGCTCATCTAAATATTCGCGAATGATCTTCAGGTATTTTACAAATTGGCTGAAGACTAGGGCTTTGTGATTGTTCTCTAAAAGCTCTTCTACCAACTGACCGAAGCGCTCTAGTTTGCTGCTTGAAAGCGTGCTGTCTGGCATCACTAATTTTGGGTGACAACTAGCAAGGCGCAATTTAGTAATTGCTGCCAAGACTTTCAGGTGATTACCACCACCTTGTTTTTGTTCATCAGTTTTACTCAGATTTTCTACTGCGCTACTGCGAACGGCTTCGTATAAGGCGCGCTCTGGCTCAGATAGTGGTATCTCCACCGTGATTTCAGTTTTGGGTGGTAACTCATCCAATACCTGTGTTTTGGTACGGCGTAGAATAAACGGTTGGATTAATTTCCTAAGGTGGATACGTGCATCGTTGTCATTGTCACGCTCAATAGGAGTAATGAAATGTTGCATAAACTGCTGTTGCGTACCGAGTAAACCGGGGTTTAAAAAGCGGAATAAACTCCAAAGCTCGCCAAGGTGATTTTCTATCGGTGTACCCGTGGTAATTACTTTTAAATCAGCTTGTAGTTTGTGCGCGATTTTAGTTCGTTTGGCGTTGATATTTTTAATCGCTTGGGCTTCATCCAATACAATCGTCGCCCAATGTTTTTCGATAAATTCATCACCATCTTGTTGCAGTAAACCATAACTGGCGATGACAACATCAAACGGGCCAGCTCTTTCAAGCAGTTCTGCACGACCGCCATCACGGTAGAAATAGGGGTTTAGCGTGGGTGCAAACTTACGAATTTCAGAATCCCAGTTATTACTCACCGAGGTTGGTGCAACCACCAAAACAGGGCCAAGTTTGGCGCGCTCTAATAATAATGCCAGCGTTTGAATGGTTTTACCCAAGCCCATGTCATCAGCCAAACACGCACCTACGCCCCATTTAGCGAGGCGACTCATCCAGCGGAAACCTTCTTCTTGGTATTCGCGTAATTCAGTTTGCAAAGTTGAGGGCACTTTTGGATTATGTTCTTCTAGCTCTTGAATATTGTGGATATGTTTTTTCCAAGCATCATCTACTGTCAATTCGCCCACCATGTCGGTGAGGTCTTCTAAAGCGAGTGATGCTAAACCACTGATTTTCACCCCATCGCCACTTTGCTCAGCATAGCGTTGGATTGAATCTAATTTTTTGCGGAATTGATGTGACAAGGATATATATTGTCCGTCTTCCATTTTAACAAAGCGTCCACGGTTGCCCTGCGTTAAACCGAGTAATTGCTTAAGTGATAATACAAGGCTAGGGTCGGTTGAAACTGTACCTTCTAGCTGGAACCAATCACCGCTTTTATTAATGCTTAAACGCAAGTTGTTTGTATCAAAACGTGATGCAATGCGTAGTACTTCGCCTTCTGGCCATGCCACGACGACGTTTTCTTCTTCGGCTTGTAGTTGCTCCAAAAGCTCTAAACAATCTTGTGGGTCATCCAGCAGATATTCATCATTAAACTCATCTTCTTCACCCAAAATACTGCTGTGTTGAAGCAGCGTCTCTAATTGCTCTTTCTCTGCTTCTAAGTCACGCGTGGTGGAATAACGCTTACCGTCGTGTTCAACAGAAAGCTTTGAACGACCATGACCAGGAGGGAAGTAAGCGCCAAATTCACCAAATGGTTTTACCCGCAAGGTCGCACGTAAGCCTTCACCATAGGGGAGCAAGTTGGCATGAATGCGTGTATCGGCTTCAACTTTCTCAGCTTCGCCACCCACACCTTCCAAATCAGATTGAATATTGATCATTGGAGCAAGTGTGCTTAGCGTTTTTCGCAAATCTTTTTCAGCATCACGTGGTATTACGATTCCATTTGAGATGATTTCGCTGAGGCGCATCACTTGTTCACTTTTTTGATAGATACACAGGCGTGTGGGTGTTTCTTTGTGAATTAAATATTGGCTGTCTTCTTGGGAGTCATCAAACGGTGGGTAGAAGCTAATACGAAGATTTTCACCTTCTTCACTCACCAATAGTTCAAAATCGCTTTGACTTAATTCAATCGGTGTATTACGTGCGCCATCCCAAAATAACAGCGGGTGTCCTACGAGCTTTGGCCAAGTAGAATTCATATCAAGCGTGAATTGTGGGCCACGGTGATAGTATGAGTCGTAATCAGGTTGTTCAAAAATAGAGCCAACAATATCCAAATCTTGTTCTTTAAGTTGCGGTAACTCATGTTGCTCTTTTTTCAGACGCTTTAGGGCAATGTTACGTCCCTTAGTCCAGTTGCCTTTATTGGTGAGCTTTTGTAGTTTCGGGGTGAGGGTGTATTCTCCGTAACGATCTGAATCCAGCATCCAGACGACCCGCTCTATGCTGTCGCTATCACTTGATAACGCTGTAGGACTAGTAAGTTGGTTCATCGCGTGTAGTGCGCGTTCCCATTCTGCTTGTGGTTTTACAAGGTCGAATAAGGTTTGCGTGCCTAATGTGCTGTGTAAATCGCTGCTCTCTTGCTGGTATTGCTTTTTCTCGTCCGCATCATCGCTAAATAAACTCAATGCATTAGCGTACTCGGCTTGCAACCATTGATAATTGCCAGTCTTGGCTTTATTGTATTTTGCTTCAAGAATTTCAGTAACGCCGTCGGATGGCTCTTGCCCTAGCCAATGCTTGATTAGTGAATAATAAATCACCGTCATGCTATTTGTTTCTAGCGCAAGCAAGGGTGTAGTGAAGTTAAAAATACCCGTTGCTAATGTCTCGGCGTAGGCTTGTAAAATAAGGTGGTCAATATCGTGATCGACTGATTTTAAGGCTTTAGTGGCGGTAATAATATTTGCTTTGTCACCGCTGGCAAGTAAGGCTAAAAAACTAAATTTTTCAAACTCGCTATTAAAAATTGCAACGGTATTTTTTCGCTTTAAAAATACTTCGCGGTAAATGTCTTTTGCATTCTCATAAGCCTGAATCGAATTTTCAAACTGCCCGTTGATAAGTTGCTTTGCACTATTGGCTAATTGCCAATGGAAGTGACGGTCATCGTGCTGGCTGTTTTCACCCTGATCAAGACTATCCAGCATTTTTAACTTATTAATCGGTAACGGTGTTTTTGCAGGAAACTCAGGAAATAATTCACTCTCACCAGAAAGTAAGCTATATCTCGCTTGAGGCACTAGCAAAAAGAATTCAAATCCCTGTTTGTTTGGGATGTTTGCTTTACGTTGCTCTAGCAATTCCCAAAGTTTTGATTGATCTGACAGGTTCTTTAAACTGTGTTCAGAAAGCTCAATAAAGGTAAAACCAAACATATCGTCGGTTAACGCATCGAGTAATTTCTCATTGGTAGGCGAGCCAAAGGTAGCGGGGTAGAAACCCGGATCAACCAACTCGGAATCTTGGTATTGGTAACGCTCAATCAAAAGTTCTAGCACATGGCTAAGCTTCTCAGCCTTGCCTTGAAAAAGGTAAATACGCGCATGAGAAACGCCATGTTCTAAGCTCTGCCAAAGCACACGCCCGAATGATTCAGTCGCCGAGAATGATTTTAAAACCTGCTCAGAATATTCCATATACACGCCATCATTAATAGCAGTGAGTAAAATATCTTCACGCAAGCCAGCAGGACAATGATATTTGCCTTGCTCACCAACTAACCAATTTTCATGAATTAGATCCACTAAAAAGGGGCGCAGGCTATGAAGTGTAAAACTCTCCTCTAAACCTTCTCCAGTTTTAGGATCATTAATGTCAAGGCGGTGTAAACAACTCGCAAATGGAGTTGCGGCGACAGGTGCATAAATAATGGATATAACTTGAAGTAGTGATTGTTGAAGTTTTGATAATCGGTAAAACTTTTCACTGTCGAAAGGGCGTTGATTCATAGGTCGGACATCTTTTTATTTTGAGTAACCGAGCGATTATAAAATGTTTTTTATATATTCTCTATGTTTTCTATATTTCTTTGTGTAATTAATTATTTTTTTGAGCCTTTATGGCGCATAAGTGTGATTTTTTTATTAAATAGGGTATTTGAGGGCTTAAAAGCAGTATTTTTATAGCCCACCTCCCCCTTAATTTGATGATTTGTATGAAGGGCTGGCTTGTCTCGTACAAAATACAGGCATGGCAATGCCGTTAATAGTGGTTATTTGAGGCGGTGGTAGGAGTCTTTGCTTAGGGAGGCTCTGATTAAGTCCAATTATTTTTAGTTTGCTAAATCTGACATTAATGCAGGTATCAGTAGAAGCAGTATGGTATTTAGTCTTAG
>CAZSXI010000105.1:0-7217 GCA_964611045.1 uncultured Cocleimonas sp.
TTTTTGATTGTAAAAGGCTTGATCAGAAGAGGGCAGCTACTACTTCAAAAATGTATATTTATACTGCCCACTACTCAAAATTAATTTCCTCTTATCCAAAAAATCAATACCGTATTTTAAGATAATATCTTCACCTTCTTTGGGTGAAAGATTGATGATGTAAAGCACTTGATTTTTGATGTGCCAGTTTTCAGCATCTACTGAAAAAGCATCGGTAAGCAAGCAAGCTGATCCACCCGATTTGTAATAACGGTTTTCATGGAAGGTTTGCGTCCATGTAGTATCTTCACAATCATCGTCTTGACGTTGGTATTTCCATGTTCCACTTGTGAGGTTCTCTTCAACGAGTAGATCTTTTTTCGTTTTTAGTGGGTGACTGCTTGTTGTATCGGTGGTATCTGAAGACATTGCATTGCGTTTTTCTGTAAAATTACTACAGCCCGTAATAAAAAATGCCATTATTAATAAAGATGCTAATCTCATCACTCTTCCCCAGTATGATAAATTAAAATTGCTTAGCAATTAATGGTGTATTGTTGCATATACGCAAGTTACCATCAAATGTATCGCTTAAAGCAATCAGGAAAAAATATGCAGTCACAAGAATCATTCCTTACTCTTCGAAACCATCTACAACAAACTATTGTTGGGCAACAGGCATTGCTTGATCGTTTGTTGATTGCGTTGCTAACAGGCGGTCATGTTTTACTTGAAGGGCCTCCGGGTTTGGCAAAAACAAAAGCGGTGAATACTTTGGCAAGCGGTGTTCATGCCAGCTTTCAGCGGATTCAATTTACCCCTGATTTAATGCCCGGTGATTTAACGGGCAGTGATATTTATGATCCAAACAAGGGTGAGTTTAATTTTGTGGCTGGGCCAATATTTCATGAGATTATTTTGGCGGATGAAATTAACCGTGCGCCACCTAAAGTACAGTCGGCATTGTTAGAGGCAATGCAAGAACATCAAGTAACGGTGGGTGGAGTAACAAGGCCACTGCCTGATTTATTTATCGTTATGGCAACGCAAAACCCTTTAGAGCAAAGTGGCACATATCCGTTACCAGAAGCACAATTAGACCGATTCCTATTACACGTGGTTTTAGATTATCCAAGTGCAGATGAAGAGTTGCTAATCCTTCAGCGTGATCGTGATGAGCATTTTGGCACGGACAAGACCGAGGATAATCCAGCGATTGAAACGGCTCTAGTCTTGCAAGCACGACGCGAAGTAGCGGAGATTCATGTCGAAGATATTTTAGAAAAGTACATTATCAAATTAGTAGGCGCGACCCGTGATTTGGCATCGGTAGAAGAAAGCTGGGGTGGTTTTTTATTGGCTGGCGCATCGCCTCGTGCTTCTATCGCAATGCTTCGGGCTAGTAGTGCGCTTGCTTATATTCAAGGTCGAGAGTTTGTTATCCCTGAAGATATTGTTGCGATGGCTCCTGATGTTTTACGTCATCGACTTATTCTTAATCATTCGGCTCGTGCATCGGGGGTTGATGCCGATGAAATCGTACAAAAGATTATTGATGTAATCCCTGTTCCGTGAAGTGTGCAGTGAGGGTGACGTGAAGAGACTGTGAAAACTAAAACAGACATTGAAGCAGCGCTTATTGATTCGCACGAATACGACGAGCTTGTAAGCCAAGCAAAACAGATCAAGCCAACGGGCGGTTATGGGCATCGTTTAGAAAGCCATTTTTCTGGCACACTGCCTACTAAAAAAATAGGCAGTGGTATGGACTATGCCGAAAGCAGACCTTACCAAGCAGGCGACGATCCACGTTTTATAAACTGGCGATTAACCGCGCGTAGTAATGAAACCTTGGTCAAAAACTTCCACACTGAATCTAGCCCAACACTGTGTGTGTTGATGGATCGTGGCGCGACTATGCGTTTTGGTACGCGCAAACGCCTTAAAGTGACTCAAGCGGTTCGTGTAGCGACCTTGCTAAGCCTTGTCGCTCAGCAACATCGTTTGGCATTGAGTGGCATGGTTTTGGATGAGAGTAGTAGCAGTAATCAATGGTTTCCATCGAGTAAAAATGATCAGGCCTTTAATAGTTGGATTGATTGTGTAACGAGTGCTTGTCCGCCTTTATTTACAAATCAACTGTCCAATCAAGGGACGACACCGCCAAAAAGTTGGCTACTGACGCTACGAAACTTAGCCGATAAAAACCCATCAGGTTCACTCATTTACCTCGTCAGTGATTTCTCTGGTTTAAGCAAAGAACATCAAAGCACACTCGAAGCATTGCAATCACAGCATCATGTTATTGCTATCCATATCTCTGATTCTGCAGAACAGTCGTTAGCAAATAATGGCAGGCTACGTTTTAAAGATGCACAGTCAAACGCGTTATACCAAGTTGAATCTAGCAGTATCAAACAGCGTGCAAGGTTTCAGTCGCGTGCTCAAAAACATCACGAATCTATTAAGAATATTTTTGAAGATAGGGGTATATCTTTTGTCCCAATATCGACAGTTGATGATGATTTAGCACCAATTATTCCATTGCCACTTGAGGCTCTTTAAAAGAGATACCCTTTAATGAGCGAAGATAAAACATCCATCGAAAAACTTGCCAATATGAATTTGGAAGGCTTGTTGTTGCCTGAGCCAGCGACCGTTTCATATTGGTGGGTTTGGATGATTGTCGGCTTACTCATTTTTGTAATTGTATGGGCGTGGAGAAAAAAATACCATGCTCCCAAAGCAACCGCATTGCGTGAATTAAAACAGTTACATCAAGATTTAAAGACAAACAGTGCTGACACTAAAAGTATAAAAAAGCAGATCGCTCGCTCGCTTCGCCAAGGCTTTAATGTGACTCGGTTGGATAATATAATGCCAGACAATATGCAATGGTGTGAATATTTAAATACTTTAGAAACAGCACTTTACGCAAACAAAACAAGCAAGCCACAAGTGCTGTCGGAACTAATCACGAGCGCACAAAACTGGTTAAGGCGTAGCTAATAATGGAAAACTATCAGCTACACTGGCTTTCACCAGAATGGTTTATTTTATTGCCTTTGCTCTGGCTTTATTTATTTTGGCAAAGTAAAAAACACAACCAGAACAACGAATCTACGCTGGCATTGGCGATGAGTAAAACCTCAACCTTTCATCATCCGTTAGCCCATTTGTTTGCAGAAGATGATGCGCAAAAAAGCACAAAGAAAAGAGTTAAACTTTGGGCAGGGTTAATTATAAGTGCTCTCATTATTGCGTTAGCGCAACCTATTTTAAGGGGCGAGAAATTACCCGACCCACCGCCTGAACGCGACATCGTTTTCTTGGTAGATACTTCTATCAGTATGCAGCTCAAAGATTACCAAATCGACGGCGTAGCAATTAGCCGTATGAATTTGTTACGTCAATTGCTGGACCAATTTGCATCACGTATGCAGGGTGAGCGCATCAGCGTAATCATTTTTGCCGAGCAAGCCTTTAAGCTTGTGCCGTTGAGTAATGATCAAAACCTTATCCGAAAGATGTTACAACGCATTACCACATCGCTTGCTGGAAGATACAGCGATATTGGCAGCGCCTTATTGTTAGCACTTCAAGAGGCTAAAAAACAAGAGTTACAATTAGAGGGTCAATCACAGCTTAAAAAGCGCCACCAGACGTTCATCTTGTTCAGTGATGCAGATGAATCACGAGGCAAGGTTGATGTTCACGCCGCGGCTGCATTGCTAGCTGAAAATAATATTCCACTTTTTAGTATTGCAATTGGCGGAAGCATATCGACAAAGAAAGAAACCGAAGGTGGCTTATACCATTCTGTCAATATGCAATTATTTGATCAATTGGCAGAGCAAACCAACGGCAAAAGCTATCGTGTTGAAAACAGCGATACACTTGAAAAAGCCATTAGAGATATTTCAAAACTACGCAAAAATATAGCGCTTCAAGAACCCAAATTTATTCAAACACCGTTATATTTGTATCCCTTATTTTTAGGCTTGTTACTGCTTTTCTTGCGACAGTTAATTACTTTAGTGGGTAACAAGCGATGAGTATTTTAACCATTATAAATAACATCGAGTGGCGACAGCCTTACTGGTTACTGCTCATGATACAGCCACTCATTTTATGGCTAATTCTTTATTGGAAAAATAGCCAAGAAAGCAATCAATTTGCCGACAAACACCTATTGCCATGGGTGCAAGTCAGTGATCAAAAAAACCTTCTACAAAAAATATTATCAAGAGATACTGCCTATTGGTTAAGTATGATATTGCTAGCAATCGCGATGGCAGGACCAAGAACACCGCTTGAATCTGCTGATACAAAACAAGCCTCTGCTTTGGATATCATGCTGGTCGTTGATGTTTCAGCATCGATGAAAGCAAACGATATTAAGCCTTCACGATTGCAGCGTGGAGTACAAGAATTGCATGAGCTATTCACCCGTATTAAACGTGATGATGTGCGTTTTGGTAGTATTGTTTACGCAGCACGCCCTCATGTTTTTGTACCAATCACCAATGACTTTGATGCCCTAAAGTTCTACCTAAAAGACTTGGATCAATTGGTGTTGCCCACAAAAGGTAGCGATGCATCGTTGGCATTGCTAATGGCGAGTAAAGAGTTGACGAGCAAAGAACTACAGTCACTCAAAAACACAGAAAAAAAAGGCAAGGCTATTTTATGGTTAACGGATGGTGACTTTGCAAACGCGCAAGATAAGTCTCAAATTGAAGCAACATTAGCATTGCTTCAAAAACAAAATATCTCAACTTTTATTCTTGGTTTAGGTACGGCTGCAGGCTCGGCGATTCCTTTACGAAAAGGGGGTTGGCTAGAGCATAACGGGCAGGGCGTTATCAGCAAAATGGATGCTGACTTACTAGCAGATTTTGCAAAACTGGCGGGGGGCAAGTTTAGCAAAGCCTTTGATGATGAAAGTGAATGGGAATCACTCTACACCCAAGGTTTACTAAACTCTGTTGCAAGCAATTTCAAAAAGCCTTCCAGCAGCGAAGATCAACAATGGATTGTTTATTACCCGTGTTTTTTATTTGTTGGGATGATGTTTTTATTACTTGCACTTGTGCCATTTAAACGTAGCGGTGGTAGTAAAAATAACCAAGCACAATACATCGCAAGTTTTTTATTCGGGGCTCTTTTTATTGGCTTTTTGCTAAGCTCATCATCAGAGCTTTACGCCAAAGAGAGAGCAAAAGAAAGTGCCTTGAGTTCGGTATTACAAGAAAGTGTCAAAAATTATAATAACCAAGAATACGCACTCGCAACATCAGGCTTTATGGCAGTGATTTTGCAAGCTCGAACTGACAGTGATCGTGGTAAAGCGATGCATAATTTAGGCAATAATTACTTTCAGCAAGGTGACTACGAAAATGCGGTACAGCTATTTGAAGATGCATTGCGTTATGCGCCAGACCAGAAGCAAAGTCAAAATAATTTAATTCTTACCAGCGAACTTAATACACTATTAAAAAGAAGAACAACACGGGGCGCAGCAACAAATGCCAATCAAGCAACAGGACGCGAGCAATTTGGTAGTCAAAATCAAACAGCAACCATGCTTGAAAGTGGAATGGCAAAACCAAAAAACCTAAAGCTACCCGAAATCCCTAAAGAACATTTGAATGATTTATTAAGCAAAGGGCTGGCGCATTTACAAATGCTAGACAGTGCCGAAGCAACCAAGCAACGACAAAAGAAACGTAATATTGAACAGGCAAGAATCTCATTATTGCGTGATCAAGATAGCTCGTTAGAAATGTGGAAACGTTTATTTGAAATTGAAGAAGGCTTCCCTGCGAAATTAGATGTGCCAAAATCCGTGCCAGGGCAACAGCCATGGTAAAGCAAATCACTAGACTGTTGTTTATGGTGTTTTTTTTAGGGGCTACGCAATTTTTTGGGTACGCTCAAGGGGCAGAAAACCTCAAGCCTGTGCCAGTGACAACGCTATCGCTAAGCGAAGCATGGCAAAGACAGCAAGTCATATTATCATTAGAAATCTCAACGCCCGATGAGTTTGCACGGCTTGAAGTTGAGGAGCTTGATCTATCAGATTTTGAAGTGATTGAATTGCCATTTGAAAGAGCGAATTTGTCGGGGTCACAATATCAATACACGGTAAAAATAGGTTGGATACTTTTTCCGCTCGTCTCTGGGCGCTATGAAATCGAGCTACCCAAAATCTATTACCGTCCCAATAGTGGGCGAAAGATAAAGCTCAAAGTTCCGCTACAAAAACTTACCGTAAAACCATTGCCTAGTTATATTCCTGCAACCATGCCCATCGGTAAAGTAGCGATTAAAAACACGGTGCAAGCAGGAAAGTTAGGAAACGTGCACGACACCCAAACATTGATTAATTGGGATGTGGAATTGATCACTACAAATATTTTACCTCAAACTATTCCACCGATATTAAGACAAGTTAAAACCAGCAAAGCGCTGGATGTATTCCCTGAAACACTAGAGAAGAAAATCACAAAAACTTACCAAGGGTTACAAAATAGTTATCACTACAAAATTCCCATCAAAGCACTGCGAAGTGGATTATTAGACCTACCAGAATTAAGCATTCAATATTTTGACCCTAGCGACGCAAAATTAAAAAGAGTCACATCTCAAGCATCAACACACTGGGTACTTAATCGCTACCTTCAATGGTTTTTACTAGGGTTGGTATTAGTGGGCGCGCTGATAGCTTTGCTCAAACTATTTAAAATAATCCAAGCCTATCGTATAAAGCGACGAATGATTAACCAAGTAATTAATGCAATAGAACAAGCCCAAAGTACCGAAGAAATACGAACAGCACTGCATAACTTATCCCAAGCGAAAGGCTGGCGAGCAAATACAACACTCCAGCAACTATTAAAAAATTGGCAGACTCAAAATGGGCAAGATTTAGTGCTGGATAGTATGTTTGAGGAGCTGCAAGCCGTTCAATTTAGTAACAATGCCAATGTGAGTTTTGATACCGTTAAAAATGGACTGATAAATAGCCTAAAACAGGCTTAAAACTCTGCTTTTAATAGTCCACCCCCCTCATTTTTTGCTGTTTTGTATGATAATTAGTGCTTTTTCAAGATACAAATCGTCAAAAAATAGGGGGGATGGGCAGGGCAAACGCATTAAATTTTCGTCATGCGGTTAAGCGCCCTCTCCCTAGCAGGGAGAGGGTTGGGGTGAGGGGTGAAACTCACAGAATGGGT
>CAZSXI010000106.1:0-7137 GCA_964611045.1 uncultured Cocleimonas sp.
CCTTGTTATACGCGATAGAAAACAAACCCACTTCACGCTTATATTCTTTAAGCAAACTAATACTGTCGTATTCAGGATGACCCTGAAAATACACAGTACGAAATCCATCAGCACTCACTGCCATCTGTACACCAGCCTCTTTGCTACGAGCCAGTACGTGTAAACCTGCAGTCTCAAACTGTGTGTTGTCTACTTGGTTAAAACGAGAATGCGGGACATCAAAACGAGTATTAATACCATGAACCAATGGATGTGATTTATCCGTCACGCGATGGCTGTATACACCCCAGCGTTTCTTTTTGAGATGACGACGAGGTTGGTTGTACTGTAATTCCAGCGAAGCATGAGTGGCAAGGCATGAACATAGCGTCGAGGTCACATTCTCATGCGCCCAATTAAAAACCTCACTTAATGGCTCCCAAAAATCTTCATCAGGTAATTTGGGTTGCGTAACATTTGCACCCGTGATGATAAGCGCATCCAGCCCCATCGCTTTGATTTCTTCAAAGGTCGAATAATACGCATCAATATGTTGCTGTGCTTTCTCACCACGTTTAAAAACAGGCAGCGTAAAGGGATGAACATAAAACTGCGCGATAGGATTACTTTCACCCACCAATCTAAAAAACTGGCGTTCAGTCGCTTGCAACGCCGCATCAGGCATCATATTGAGTAACCCAATGTGTAAGCCACGAATCTCTTGATTTTGAGCCGTGCCATCACGCAAGACGATGCGTCCTTCTTCGCGAAGGCGCTCAAATGTTGGGAGTTCATTGTGGGCTACTAAAGGCATTTCATATATCCGTTTTTTTTTACTCCCTCTACCCAGCGGGGGGAGGGTTGGGGAGGGGGGAGAATTCTCAGAGCTTATCAATTCTTTGAGCTTTCTACCCCCTCCCTAACCCTCCCTCTTAACTAATAAAGAATGGAGAGGGAATTTTAAAGTGCTTTCTCAACCAAAGCTAAAAAATCAGCCTCAGTGTATATATTATACAAATCTTCCGTCTTAATCGTATAACCGTATTTCTTCGCAATCGCTTCATAACGAGGAACCCGAGAATAAAACAAACGCGGAAACACCCAGCGCACAAACTCATCAGGATTCACCATTGCCACATATTCAAGATTATTTTCTTGCATATAAATACCAAGCTGTTCATCCAAATATTCAGCGCGGTAATACATCGGCTTAGGTGCAGCCGTGGCACGTGCGAGCAGGCGTTTTTCATCTTCTTCATTGGCTTGGATGTAAATAAATACTGTATTCTCAGCCAGCATATCCAAAAGGTTATCATCTTCTAACTCACAAATACTACCGCCAGCATCATTAATAAAGTGATTAAAACCATATATTTGACGCGCTTTATTAATAAAAACAGGCACATCATTCATGGCAGCAACTTCGGCATCATTGAATAACTTTTGGCGATGTTTAAACTCCTCAAGCGGTAAGCCACCAAGCTCAGGATCACCCACTTTTCCAAGAAAACTAGAAACCACATCCAAATTATCAATCGTAATATTATTGTTGATATAGATAGAGTCAGAGCGCAGTAAATCACGCAAGAAAGGCACCTGCATCGCTTTAATTTTAATATTATCCAAAATCGGCTCATTCAGATAACGCGTACCAATACGGTAATCACCCGAATAATGAAACCAATCACTCTTGCGTAAAATATTCGATAAAAAAGTCTTACCCACGCCAGACATACCTAACAAAGTGATGGATTTATGTTCTAGATCGCGGAATTCTTGGGCGCTTAGCTTCACGTTTTGGTTCTCATTGGTTTATGCATACTTCATGATGCTAGTATAACGCAGTTCTACATTTACAAAAGTGGCAAAAAGAGGGGGGGTGGCAAATTATTAAGACTAAAACCGCGATGTGAAACGTAAATTTTGCCACCTCCTACTTTTTCTGCATTTTGTAAATATCTAATCAACGCGTTATGCCATTCCTTTATCTATCAATGTTTTTGTCACTTGGTAAGATTGTTCGCAAAATATCTCAAACACCGCAAGCTTTTTATCATTGGGCCACAGCCCTGTTCTGTTCGTTAATTGCCCGACGGTGATCTGATAATCAGCCAAACATTCAATATATTCACGTCGTTTCGATTTCTCGATCACCAATGGAGGTAGACCTGCTTTTAGTAAAAGAATGTTCGAAATCAAACGTGCCAATCGTCCATTACCATCAAAAAACGGATGAATATGTGCGATAGCCATATGCACTTTTGCATAATAGCTAACAGCATTACTGGCGTTAATCGCAGAAGTATCCGTATTGTTGATAAATTCAATCAGCTCCCCCATAAGCATGTCAACATGTACGGGGTTCGCGTACTCAATAAATAACTGCTCGTTTTTTGAAGTTACCGCGTGTGTGCCATTAACCTCAACCTTCCATGCACCGATGGGCTTGAAAATATCGTGGATAATCTCTGTTTGCACCGCCGTGTGTAATTTATAAATCAAAGTTTTACTAAGAGGTTCAGCAAGGCTTTGATACAGTAAATCAATCGCCTTGGCGTGACCCACAATCTCCTGATGCTCACTCAAAGGCTTGCCAGAAACGGTTAAACCCATCGCCAATACTGCGTGTGTATCACCGAGTGTTAACGTATTGCCTTCAAGAGCAGTAGAACTGTGCGTCCATAAATCACGAATCTGTTCCAGAATAAGTGGGCGACGATGCTTAGCTACAAAATGCAGAAAAACAGGGGGGTGGACTTCTGTTGCTCACTATTTATTAAGCTATCCACAGCCTTTATGTTTTTATCAGAATTATAGGAATAACGAGTCCCACGCTTCTTGCCCGTGCGCTCTAATATGCTCGACTCAACCCACGCCACCAGCCATCGACGCAAAGTGCGCTCGTTTACAGCATCGGCAACCAGCGAAGAAATTTCAGGCAAGCTCAAGGGGGTAGAGGTCTGCTTAAGCTGGCTTAATACGGACAGTTTTTGTGATTTATCGGACATTAACGGTTCTAGAAGTGATTTATACGGACATTATTGTAACACAATGTCCGTATAAGGTATGGGCTTGATGAGGGGTAACGCGGTAAGCCGTATATATCTGGTAGGTTGGAAGAGCGTTAGCGTCATCCGACACGTCCATGTTTGGTTAATCTACCAATGCCGGATGACGCTATCGCTCTTCCAGCCTACGTTATGATTTTTATCCCAATATAGTAATCAAAAGCGGCAGACTTGGTAATATTATTAAGCCACCCCCCTCATTTTTCGCTGTTTTGTAATTTTTTTGACACAAATATACGTACAAAACCGCGAAAAAGAGGGGGGCAAGTAAAAAAACCTAATTAATGGCATTTAAAGTTATTGGCTGGCACACACTGATAAAAACTAGACCCACTAGCTTGGGCTGACGATAGGAAGCCCAACAAATCATAGGTCTAATTAATTCTGTTGGGCTTCGTGCCTCAGCCCAACCTACGCTAGTCTAAATATTCTAAAGCCTCTTCTAGCCTTTGCGCCGTCATAATCTTCATTCCCTTAATCGGCTGTTGAGGCATATTCCCTTTGGGGATTATCGCGCGCTTAAAGCCATGTTTAAACGCTTCTTTCAAACGCTCTTCACCATTGGGAACAGGGCGGATTTCGCCTGCTAAACCTATCTCACCAAAGACGACTAAATCAGCTGGATGTGGTTTGTTTTTAAAGCTTGAAAGTGCGGCGAGTACCATGGGTAGGTCGGCGGCAGTTTCGGTGATTTTCATACCGCCAACCACATTTAAGAATACGTCTTGGTCAAACATGGAAACACCACCGTGGCGGTGCAGTACAGCCAACAACATGGCGATGCGGTTTTGTTCTAAGCCTAACACCACGCGCCTTGCTTGTTGTCCGTGGCTGTCATCGACTAGGGCTTGTACTTCTACCAATAACGGGCGTGTGCCTTCACGTGTGACCATGATGATACTACCTGCGACTGGCTCTTCGTGACGCGATAGGAAGATGGCAGATGGGTTATTTACGCCAATTAAACCTTTTTCTGTCATGGCAAATACGCCTAGCTCGTTGACTGCGCCAAAGCGGTTTTTTACGGCGCGCAAGATGCGGTATCGGCTACCGGGGTCTCCTTCAAAATATAAAACGGTATCGACCATGTGTTCTAAAACGCGCGGTCCTGCGAGCGTGCCTTCTTTGGTGACGTGACCTGCGATAAAGATGGAGGTGTTGGTTTGTTTGGCGTAGCGCGTCAGCCTTGCAGTGGCTTCACGTACTTGGCTGACTGATCCTGGGGCAGAGGTGAGTTCTTCTGTGTGGATGGTTTGGATGGAATCAATCACCATCACATTGGGTTTTTCGATGCTGGCGTGTTCGATAATGCGTTCGACACAGGTTTCTGTGAGTAAACGTAAGGGGTCAGGGTTTAGCTCTAAACGCTTGGCACGCATGGAGACTTGTTGCAAAGATTCTTCACCTGTTACATAAAGCGAGCGTAATTCATCAAGGCTGGCAAGCACTTGGATGAGGATGGTGGATTTTCCGATGCCGGGGTCGCCACCAATCAGCGTGACCGAGCCTTGTACTAATCCGCCACCTAAAACGCGGTCGAGTTCAGAAATTTTAGTACTGGTGCGTGGGACTTGTTTTAAATCGATTTCGCTAATGGATTTTACCGTGCCTGCATCGCCTGAATAACTGTGAAAACGACTACTGGTTTGCGCGACAGCGGTGGCATTGCTGGTTTGTACAATGCTTTCTTCCAGTGTGTTCCACGCTTGGCAGTCGTTACACTGACCGTTCCACTTATTGTGGATTGCGCCACAACTGGTGCAGGTGTATTGGGTTTTTGTTTTAGCCATTTATTATAAAATCTCAATATTAAAAGTCCCCTCCATCTAGCAGGGGGAGGGTTAGGGAGGGGTAGAAAGTTTGAATTGAGGCGGTGCTACAACCATTCTACCCTCTCTCCAACTCTCTCCAACTCTCTCCAACTCTCTCCAACTCTCTCCAACTCTCTCCTTGCGGGGGAGAGAGGGCTTATTGAATGATGCTAGGAGCTAAACTTTTCTATTAGGTTTCCATTTAGGATGAATAATCAAAGTCTTAATCGCATTATTCAAGATCTTGCGTACTTCCATTGGGTGTTGATCAATCAGCATTGTCGTCCCCGGTGCGGGGATGGAGCCGAGGTGTTCAAGAATCAAGCCATTAATCGTTTTTGCACCGCCAGTAGGTAAATTCATATTCAATTGGCGATTAATATCACGAACGTGCATTGCGCCATCCACCCATACTGTGCCGTCATCATTGGTGCGCGCTTCATAATCAAAGTTGGCGGGTGAGGTGGAGAATTGACCGACGATTTCTTCGAGAATATCTTCAAGCGTGACCAAGCCTTGCACGTCACCATATTCGTCCACTACTAAAGCAATGCGTCGCTTTGCATCTTGAAAATTAATTAACTGTTGGGTAAGTGGTGTGCCTTCTGGTGTGAAGTAGACTGGCGTGATTTCTTTTTCAAAATATTCGCGTTCCATTTTGTCTTCATGCAAAAGTGGTAGCAGTTTTCGGATATGTACAAAACCTAAAATATGGTTGATACCATCTTTGTGAACAAGTAGATGGGTAAAATTAGTTTTTAGTATTTGTTCTTCGATATCATTCCAGTCGTCGTCGAGGTCAATGCCACTGATTTCTGTACGAGGAATCATAATGTCATCCACAGTGATGGATTCCATATCTAAAACACGTAGTAGCATATCTTGGTGATTTGCAGGGATGAGTCCGCCTGCCTCAGTTACCACCGATTTTAATTCTTCATGATTGAGGGATTGCAGTTCGTTAGATGTTGGGTCTACGCCGACTAATCGCACAACAGAGTTGGCTATTAAATTAATCATCCAAACCAGTGGGTAGGCTATTTTTAGTAGCGGTGTATAAATGTATGACGCAGGGAAGGCAATTTTCTCTGCTTTTAAAGCCGCGATGGTTTTGGGGGTAACTTCTGCAAAAACTAAAAGCATTAATGTGAGTACACCCGTTGCTATTGCCACGCCTGCGGTTCCACCTAAACGAAAACCAATAAAGGTTGCGAGCTGGGTGATAATGATATTGACGAGGTTATTGCCAAGCAGAATTAACCCGATCAAACGATCAGGTTTTTCTAAGAGTTTTATGGCGAGGGCTGCGCCTTTATTGGTTTTTGCTGTGTGTTTGAGTTTATAGCGGTTTAACGCCATCAAGGCGGTTTCTGTGCCTGAAAAGAAGGCGGATAGGATAAACAGTATAAACAGTATAAAAAATAATAGCCCAATTGGAGCTTCGTTGATATTCACAAACTCAACCTACCGTGTGAGTTTGAATAACAGCGCTTGTCTGTGCTTGGGTAGCGTCATCGAGCACAAATTCTTGTACAAATTTAGTCCCGAAAAATGCCAGCATTAATACAATAAAACCACCGAGTGTCCAGCGTACTGCTGTTTTTCCGCGCCAGCCGTATTTCCTGCGTCCAAATAATAAAATGGAGAAGACAGTCCAAGCGATAATTGACAGTATAGTTTTGTGAGCGATACCACTGCCGAATAAATTATCAAGGAAGTAAAAGCCAGTGAGTAAGCCTATGGTTAATAATATCACGCCGATTTTTATAAAACGAAACAACAAGTGTTCCATGTTTTCTAGTGAGGGCAGGCTTTTGATGAAGTTGGTGTTTTTTCGTGCGTGTAAATGATTGTTCTGCACGGCAAGTAATAATGCCTGAAAAGAGGCAAGCATCAAGGTGCTATAAGCTAACAATGAAGAAAGGATATGAAGCCCTAGACCGCTTTTCATATTGATGGTGCTTTGTGCATCAGAACCTAAAGTCATAGCGCCAAAAATACTGATTATGGTGAGCGGTAAAATGGGAATGGCTAAGGATTCAATCTTGCGGTTTAAAGTAGTGATGAATAAAATCAAACTCAAAAACCACGTTACGTAAGAGCCTAACGATATAAAGTTGAGTGTTAGTGGTTCTCCTATAAATAGAGGATAATGTAAACTTGCAATATGAAAAACCAGCGCGAGCAACCACGTTAGCGTATGGAGTTTGCTAAATTTCTTCTTTAGGTCTGGGTTTTTAATGCTCGCATAAACGTATCGGATAATTAAAATCCAAGTA
>CAZSXI010000107.1:0-7125 GCA_964611045.1 uncultured Cocleimonas sp.
CACCCTTTTAATGTTAAGTTTAGGGCAATGCTCTTGAAGGCTAGACTGGTACTTTTAAATCGATAATGAATATTGAATTATATAGCCCAATTAGGCCAAATAGCCTTATAAAAAAGATTTGGGGAGTGCCTCTTGAATCTTTTATCAATTACCAGATTCTGCCAGAGGCTTCTATAAATTTGGTTTTTAATCTGGGTTCTTCTTTTGCAGATTTAAAGGGAGGCATAATTCAAAATAGCGTTGATGCTACCCAAAACTTTTGCTTTCTTTCGGGTTTACATACCAAACCTGTCGTCTCTTCATCATCTTGTTGTTCTTACGTGATAGCAGTAGAAATGCATCCTATGGCAATGAGCGCCTTGTTTGACATTCCTTGTAGCGAGGTTGAAAATAATGTGATCGATGGGGAGCTGATTTTTGGTGATATCAGCCACGTTGAAGATAAATTACTGGGTCCGGGTACTTTCATAGAAAAAGCCAAATGGCTTGAGCATTATTTATATTCAAAAATTAATGAAACCAGTGAACTGCGCATTGCGGCAAAAATGAATGCTACCATCAGTAAAATGCATGCTCATTTGCTTCGTGGCAAAAAGGTCGATATGCAGGATTACACTGGTTATTCACGTATGCATACTCATCGTCTTTCCACCGAGTGGCTAGGTTTATCGCCAAAAAAGTATTTAAGGCTGCAGCAATTTCTTAGAGCCTTAGACGATTTGCATTTCACGCAACACCTTTCTGCTGATATTGCCACCAGCAATGGCTTTTTCGACCAATCTCACTTCAACCGTATTTTTCGCGAGTTTGCTGAAATGACCCCAAAACAATACAGAGAACAAAAACCGGATATGGTTGGGCAGCTTTTTTCGATGAAATGAATATTACCCTGTTCAGTGAATCACCTTGGCTTTGCCATCTTTAATGAGCAATTTCACGGTATCTCCCGTTTTAAACACTTCTTTAGACGCGGGTTGTGTAATGGCAACGGTTTCTCCATTTGATTTGGTAATAATAAAT
Organism: uncultured Cocleimonas sp.; assembly: GCA_964611045.1. Taxonomy (GTDB): domain Bacteria; phylum Pseudomonadota; class Gammaproteobacteria; order Thiotrichales; family Thiotrichaceae; genus Cocleimonas. The sequence continues at coordinate 1,021 of CAZSXI010000107.1, forward strand.
TGTTGTGCGGTGGTTGGTTTTGTCGCATTTCGGTAAAGCTTACCAATGGTTGCCAAGTCAACAGAGCCATAAACTCCGCTGCTCCCTCCCGTACCTACTGAAACACCAACATTGCCGTAAGAGTTTATTTCTTCAGGTTTGAGAGTAATCGTTTTTACCGAAACGATAGTGCCAGTCTCAACTTTTTGCATATTTTCAACCACACCCGTGGCAGCCGCTGTTTTGTTATTTGAGCAGGCGGATAGCCCCATTATGGATGTTGCAAAAAGCAGTGCGACAAATAGTTTTTTTGAGATTTTCATTCGATTTTTCCTAAGCAATCTAAATAGATATTTTCATCGGGCATGGTTTGGCTTTGTTGTGCCTGCCAGAGCATTTCGCCTAAACATTCCATCATAGCATGTTCGGCATCTGATACCCCTTTTAGGGCAACCAAACGCTCGTAAAGTTCAGAAATCCCTGGGGGGCGATTGGTGATAATTTGCTCGCGCAAACCTAGGTGCATTCCCAAATGTAAAAAAGGGTTGGTATCGCCCATTTCTGGTAAGTAATCTGCATTAACACTGGCATCTTTATTTTCCAATAAAGCATGGTATTCAGGATGCTCTTTTATCAGGGCAACTACTTGTTGCTCTAACGGCGTTAAGGCTTCTTTTTGATTGCGGTGCTTGTCCCAGCTATCACAATAAAATTGGCGAAGTTGTTCGCGTTGGTTCTGATGATCTGTCATGTTTTCCTTTTTTTAATCCCCTCCACCTTTCCTTATTAAGAGCTGGGGAGGGTTAGGGAGGGGGTAGATAGTTAGCGGGTAGCCAAGAATTGTTTTAAATTTATCACAACTTTATCAACCACACGTTGGCGTGCTTCAAGTGCCGCCCAAGCAATGTGTGGTGTAAGTATAAGGTTGGGTAGTTTAGTGGTAATTAAAGGATGGTCAAGAGGAGGAGGTTCTTGTTCTAAAACATCGATGCCTGCACCTGCAATAACCTTGTTCCGTAAAGCGGTTGCAAGTTCTGTATTATTGACGACAGCACCACGTGAGGTGTTAATCAAAAAAGCAGAATCTTTCATAAGCTGAAATTCTTTTTCGCCCAATAAATGTTTAGTCTCGGGTGTTAAAGGGCAATGAATACTGATGACATCTGCTTGCGGTAGTAGCTCTTCAAGTGGCAAACGACTCTCTATTTTACTCTGAGTGCCAGCACGTTGTGCAATTAATATATTCATGTCAAAGGCGAGCGCCAATTTTTCTACCCCTTTGGCGAGGCTACCATAACCTATCAAGCCCAGTGTTTTTCCTGCGAGTTCCTGAATGGGAAACTCAAGGCTAGAAAACTGCCCGCTGCGTGACCAGTCACCACTTTTGGTGAGTTGTTGATAAGGAAATAGCTTAGTAGATAGCGCCAATATCAAAGAGAAAACGTGCTGGCTAACAGACGCTGTACAGTAATCGGTGACATTATTAACCGTGATGCCTTGTTGTTTGCAAAACTCAAGATCAACATTGTCCATGCCAGTGGCGGTGAGCAGAACAAGTTTTAGGCTGGGGAGTTTTTCAAGCAAAGGCTGATCAAGCACAACTTTATTGATGACAGCAACTGTTGCATCTTCAAGTCGCTCAAGGCGTTGCTCAGAGCTAGTGCTTTCGTAAACTGTCCAATCATCAAGTAAAGCATATAAACCACTGAGATCGAGATCACCGGGGTTGAAGCTTTTTTCATCAAGCACGACGGCTTTGTTTTTAGTTGTCGCTTCAGTCATCAAAGATTTTGTCCTTAAAATCACACAAGTCAGAAATCAAACAAGCCGCACATTTAGGCTTGCGAGCCACGCAAATATAACGCCCATGCAAAATCAGCCAGTGATGCGCATCGACCATAAATTCTTTGGGAATAAAACGCAGTAATCTCTTTTCAACTTCCACTACGTTTTTGCCTTTAGCAAGTCCTGTACGATTTCCCACCCGAAAAATATGCGTATCAACTGCCATAGTAGGGTGTCCAAAAGCCGTATTCAAAATCACATTTGCCGTTTTACGACCAACACCAGGCAGGGCTTCTAAATCTTCACGATTCTCTGGCACAACCGAATCATGTAACTCAACCAACATTTTACAAGCTTGAATAATGTGTTTTGCCTTGCTGTTATAAAGCCCGATGGTCTTAATATATTCCTTCAAACCACCCTCGCCCAAGTCATAAATGGCTTGAGGTGTGTTTGCAACAGGGAAAAGCTTATCCGTCGCCTTATTCACACCTTTATCAGTCGATTGAGCTGACAATGCAACCGCAACAAGCAACTCAAACGGACTACTGTAATTTAATTCAGTCTTAGGGCTAGGGTTAGCCTCACGCCAACGACGAAATATCTCAAAACGCTTCTCTTTATTCATGATTTGAAGCTTTATTCAGAGAACTTAATAGGAATTTAAATACAAAACGGCAAAAAAGAGGGGGGGTGGATTGAATAAACAAGAAAGTCAGACTCATTTTGAGGTGTAAAGGATGCTTATATAAGCACACACATCCTTTTAATTCCACTTTTGTATGAGATGTTCTCTGTATGCTCATTGCTGTCAATCTCATATTGAGATATACTGGGTCTTATGCATGTAATAACACGAAAAAGGCTGCTAGCTTTTTCTGAAGAGCATCCCAATACTTCTGTAGTCTTAGATGCTTGGTATAGAATTATAAAGAGAAGCGAAATTTCTAACTTTTCACAGCTAAGAGAGGTATTTCCAAGTGTAGATAAGGTGGATAATTTAACCGTATTTAATATTGGCGGTAATAAAATAAGGCTAATTTCTGCCGTACATTACAACACGCAATGTGTGTACGTACGTCATGTGCTGACACATAAAGAATATGACAAAGAAAAATGGAAAATAAAATGAACAGCCAATTAGAGAATATCGAGAAAATATGGCCCTCAATCAATACAATTTTTTCAGTGCCACATTCTGAAAATGAATACAACGCACTAGTGGAAACGTTAGACAGCTTGATTGATGAGGTAGGAGATAATCAAGAGCATAAACTCGCGCCCGTCATGGAGACGATTGGTCAATTAATTGAAAACTATGAAGATCAAAAATATAAAATTAAAGAAGCCTCACCAATTGATACCTTGAAATACCTTATGCAAGAACATGGTTTAAACCAATCTGATTTAAAAGAAGTGGGTAGTCAAGGTGTTGTATCTGAAATATTAACAGGGAAAAGAACACTGAACATTGAACAAATTAAAAAAATCAGTGAGAGGTTTGGTGTTTCTCCGTTGGTGTTTATTTAGCTGGAAAACGCTTCAGGCACACCCGTCAAAAGATGGAGAAGAGGTCGCAGGATTTGTCTTTTCCTCGGAATATCTGGATGATAATTGGGTAATGCTTGATGAGTTTGAAGGTGAGGGTGAGCGTTAGCGAGTCCCCCTTCTTTTCTGTTATTTGTGAGAAACGCAGTGAACCCGATAGGGTGCTTTGGCTAGGGCGGTCTTTCTTTGGTTACTTTCTTGTGGCTGTTGACAAGAAAGTGACTCGTAGTCTGTATAGGAAAGGTAGAGGAGAGAAATATAGCCCATAGCTACGAAAAAGCCACTCAAAATATTAAAAGAACCCTCACCCCAGCCCTCTCCCAGAGGGAGAGGGAGTAAAAAACTAAGATCGAATCCCAACGCCTTTCTTCAATAAATAATAAGCAAATGCATAAAACGCGGCGATGAATGCGATTAACAATGAAAAGCTAGCCCAAGGGCTAATATCCGAAACCCCTAAAATTCCATAGCGAAACCCATTTACCATATATAAAACAGGATTTATCATCGATACATTCTGCCAAAATTCAGGCAGCATGTTAATCGAATAAAACACACCACCCAGATAGGTAAGAGGAGTCAGTACAAAGGTGGGAATTATCGTAATATCATCAAAACTCTTGGCGTATATTGCGTTAATCAAACCTGCAATAGAAAACAGCATTGAGGTTAGTACAACAACGGCGATGGTAATAAAGGGGTGTTCAATAGTTAATGATGAAAAGAATAATGAAACGAGGGTGACTATTAAACCAACCATTAAGCCTCGCGCCATACCACCACCAATATAGCCCATTAAAATAATATGATTTGGCACAGGGGAGATTAGCATTTCTTGGATGTGTCCAAACATTTTCGCGGTAAAAAAGGTGGAGACGACATTGGAATAGGAGTTGGTAATCACCGACATCATGATCAAACCGGGAATGATATATTCGATGTATTTAAAACCATCTAAATCACCGATTTGACTGCCAATTAGATTGCCAAAAATCACAAAATACAACGTCATGGTGATGGCAGGTGGTACCAGTGTTTGCACCCAAATACGCAAAAAGCGCATGACTTCTTTGCTTAAAATAGTTTTGAAGGCGGTTAGTTTTTGTGCGGGTTTCATGCGGTCACCTCGCTGTTCTTTATGGCTTCAGTGCTTGTCGTTTTTTGTTTGCTTTTCTCTACCAATTTGATGAATAATTCTTCTAAGCGATTGGTTTTGTTGCGCATACTCATTACGCGGATATTATGTTTGCTTAGGGTTTCAAACAGATAATTGAGTGAGCGTGATTTATCTAACTCGACTTCAATGGTCGAAGAATCGAGTTGATGTATGGTGAGCTCGCATTCTGATGGTAAAGTTTCTAACGGTTCTTTAAGGTCAAGTACAAAGGTTTCAACTTGCAAGCGTGAGAGCAGTTCCTTCATGCTAGTGCTTTCCACAACCTCGCCTTTGTTAAGAATGGCGATGTTATTACACATGCTTTCGGCTTCTTCCAAGTAGTGTGTGGTGAGGATAATGGTGGTGCCTGCTTGGTTTAGCTTGGTTAAAAACCTCCACATTGATCGGCGAATCTCAATATCAACGCCCGCAGTAGGTTCGTCTAAAATCAATAGCTTAGGATTGTGAACCAAGGCTCTAGCTATCATTAAACGGCGCTTCATTCCGCCCGATAAATTTGTGCTTGTTCGTCGCGTTTGTCCCAAAGATCGAGGTGTTTGAGCAATTCTTCCGCGCGTTTTCTTGCGACTGGGCGCTCAATGCCGTAGTAACCTGCTTGGTTGAGAATGATCTCGATAACAGGCTCCCATATATTGAAGTTGAATTCCTGTGGGACTAAACCGATATGCTCTTGAACGGCTTCGCGGTCTCTATCTAAATCAAAACCAAAGACGTTTACATCGCCTTCTGTTTTATTCACTAAAGAACAAATAATACCGATGGCTGTTGATTTACCTGCGCCATTCGCACCCAGTAGGGCAAAGAAATCACCTTTTTTTACTTCTAGGTCGATACCTTTTAGGGCTTGGAATTTATTGTCGTAGGTTTTCTTTAGATTGGTAATTTTGAGTGCGTGTGTCATGCTTCTAGTGTGTGGGATGTTTTGTTTTAATTCAATTAAAATGAATAAAATAAGGTTATATCCTCATGCTGGCGTAGGTCGGTATCCATGGTTGAAATATGTGCTGGTTCTTGAATGGATTGCGGCCTTCGCCGCAATGACGGTGAGCTTAACTTCCTAAGACCCAAAGAGATAAAAAATGAGTGAGTGGTTTGTTTATATGCTGCGCTGTGTAGACAATAGCTTATACACAGGCGTGACGACGGATGTTGAGCGCCGTGTGGCGGAACATAATGCTGAAAAATCTGTAACAAAATATACACGTGTTAGGCAACCTGTTAGCTTGGCATATTATGAGAAAGCTGAGTCACGGTCAGAGGCGTGCAAACGAGAATCCCAATTAAAAAAGCTCACAAAGATAGAGAAAGAAGCCCTAGTCGAACAGCAGGGCAAAAGTGGAACTACAAATGCATGAGAAAACGTACATTCAACTTTGATGGTTCAGAAGGAGCAGCAGAAATGATGGTGGCGATTTTGAACCATTATGCCAATGTGGCTTATCCCATTGGTGGCTCTGATTGTGCAATGGCTTCGCGCGAGGCATTGCAGGCGATTGCTAAAAATATAGCAGAAAATGAACAGGTAGAATTAAGTCGTCGTCAACGTCCGATGCTTAAATCAGCGGTTAAGTGGTTTTATACCGAATCGGAATATGCCAGCCCAAATGAAGTCATGT
>CAZSXI010000108.1:0-7123 GCA_964611045.1 uncultured Cocleimonas sp.
GAGCCCCGGCTTGTGATGCCGGTCGTCGTGGGTTCGAGTCCCATTATCCACCCCATATTTTATGGGTGACTTGTTTGTTTCTACCAAATTAACAAGTCACCCAATAAATGATTGTCCCATTAGATTATACAACGGTATAATCGCATTTTTGCGAGAGTGGCGGAATTGGTAGACGCGCTGGTTTTAGGTACCAGTATCTTAGGATGTGAGAGTTCGAGTCTCTCCTTTCGCACCATTATTTTTTAAAAGAGCTTTATATAAGCTCTTTTATTGTCTCAATTTTTTAAAAAAGCTGTCCATGTCTTTATGTGAAGGTTTGGCACGAGGTTATCCATGCAAGTTTCAGTTGAATCCACTGGTAATATCGAACGTAAATTATCTATCGTAATCCCTGCAGAGCGCGTTGATGGTGAGGTTGATACCCGCCTAAAATCAATGAGAAGCAGAGTGAAGATTGATGGCTTCCGTCCAGGTAAAGTACCTATGAGCGTTGTTAGTCAGCAATACGGTGATTCGGTTTATCAAGAAGTGGTTGGCGAAATATTCCAGTCGACATTCTATGAAGCAGCAGAACAAGAAAAGTTGAAAGTAGCAGGGATGCCTAAAATAGATGCAACCACCGTTGAAGCAGGTAAAGACCTAGAATATACGGCAACCTTTGATATTTATCCTCAGTTTAAAATTGCTGATGTTACAAAAATGGAAGTTAAACGTCCTGCTGTTAAAATTATGGCAGCAGACATTGATGACATGATTGATACATTGCGTACTCAACAAAAAGGCTGGAAAGAAGTTAAACGTGCCGCTAAAGATGGTGACCTATTGGTCGTTGATTTTGATGGCAAGTTAGACGGCGAAACTTTTGATGGTGGTGCGGCAGAAGATTTTTCAGTAGAGCTGGGTTCAGGTCGTATGCTTGCAGACTTTGAAAAAGCATTGATCGGTATGAAAGTAGGTGCGACAAAAGAAGCTGGTGTTACTTTTCCTGAGGAATATCCTGCGGAAAACTTAAAAGGTAAAACAGTACAATTTACTTTAAAAGTGAAAACAGTCAGCGCACCTGAATTGCCAAAGGTTGATGAAGACTTCATTAAAAAGTTTGGCATTGAAGACGGTACAGAAAAAAGCTTTAAAGCGGAAATCAAATCAAATATGGGGCGTGAGCTAGAGCAACGCATTAAAAGTCGTGTAAAGCAGTCTGTTATGGAAGGCTTGCACGAGATGCATGAAATCGATTTGCCAAGTTCTTTGGTTAAAGATGAGATTCAGCAAGTTCGTAACGAAATGGCTCAAAACTCACAAGGCGCTGATCTTTCGACGTTGCCTGATGATATGTTTGAAGAGCAAGCAGCGCGTCGTGTTAAATTAGGTTTGATTGTTGGTGAAGTTATCACCGTTAATAAATTAGAAAAAGACCAGGCTAAAGTCGATGAAATGCTACAGTCATTAGCGGCAAGTTATGAAGATCCGCAAGCATTGATCGAATACTACCAAACCAATCAGCAGGCAATGCAAACGATTGAAGCTTCTGTAATGGAAGAAATGATTGTTGATTGGGTTTTAGAGAAAGCAAAAGTCACAGATGAAAAAATGAAGTTTTCAGACCTTGTGAATGAGTAATTTTTTGTATAAGTTAATTCCAATTAAAATAATAGAAATAGGATAACAAGTCATATGTTAGACAAAGGTGCATTAAATTCTCACGCTGCTTTAGTTCCAATGGTGGTGGAGCAAACTTCTCGTGGCGAGCGTTCGTACGATATCTATTCACGTCTATTAAAAGAGCGTGTTATTTTTATTGTTGGTCAAATTGAAGACCATATGGCAAATTTGATTATCGCTCAGCTATTATTTTTGGAATCAGAAAATCCAGAAAAAGATATTCACCTTTACATCAATTCACCTGGTGGTGTTGTGACGGCTGGCATGGGTATTTACGATACTATGCAGTTTATAAAACCAAAAGTAAGTACATTGTGTATTGGTCAGGCGGCCAGTATGGGAGCAGTATTATTAGCAGGTGGTGAGGCAGGTATGCGCTATGCATTGCCACATTCTCGTATAATGATTCATCAACCACTGGGTGGTTTTCAAGGTCAAGCTTCTGATATTGATATTCACGCAAAAGAAATTTTAAAAATCCGTGAAGAGTTAAATCGTGTATTAGCTCTTCATTCAGGTCAGTCATTGAAAACAATTTCAAAAGATACTGATCGTGATAATTTTATGGATGCAGAAGCTGCAAAAGCTTACGGAATGATTGATGAGGTTTTAGACAGTCGAAGTAAGTAGAAATGATAAGCTGCAACCATAAAAAAAGCCTGATTTTTTTTCAGGCTTTTTTTATGGTTAAGGTATCTTTAAGTTTAGTCGTGTAAAATGGCAAAATAACTATTAATAATTGGCGGACTTTTTCTGTTCTTACTGTACTTTTTTTCTTGTTTGGGATTAACTGTAAGTAATAGTATGAAAAATAGATAACATTGAGGTTTTCTATAAATGAGTAAAGATAATAAAGATGGTGGAAAAAGCGATGGGAAGTTGTTGTATTGCTCTTTCTGTGGAAAAAGCCAGCACGAAGTTAGAAAGCTAATAGCAGGCCCTTCGGTTTTCATCTGTGATGAATGTGTTGATCTATGTAACGATATAATCACTGAAGAGCTACAAGAGAAGGATGAAAGCGAAAGCAAAAGCCTTCCAATTCCTAGAGAGATTAATGACTTCTTAGATGACTACGTTATCGATCAGACGACGGCTAAGCGCGTACTCTCTGTTGCTGTTTACAATCACTACAAACGTATGGAAAGTAATGTTTCTAAAGATGAAATAGAACTTTCTAAAAGTAATATTCTCTTAATTGGTCCGACGGGTAGTGGTAAAACCTTACTTGCCGAAACGCTTGCGCGTATGTTAGACGTTCCATTTACGATGGCAGACGCAACAACACTAACAGAAGCCGGTTATGTGGGGGAAGATGTAGAAAATATCATCCAAAAACTATTACAAAAATGTGATTACGATGTAGCGAAAGCAGAAACTGGTATCGTTTACATTGATGAAATTGATAAAGTTTCACGTAAATCAGATAATCCATCAATCACTCGTGATGTTTCTGGTGAAGGCGTGCAGCAAGCCTTACTAAAATTGATTGAAGGTACCGTTGCATCTGTTCCGCCACAAGGTGGGCGCAAACACCCTCAGCAAGAATTTTTACAAGTAGATACAAAAAATATTCTCTTTATCTGTGGTGGAGCCTTCTCTGGTTTAGATAAAGTTGTTTTGGATAGAACAGAAAAGAGTGGTATCGGTTTCTCTGCAGATGTGAAAGCACCAGATGATGATAAACTCTTTGGTGAGGTTATTAAGGGTATTGAAGCTGAAGACCTTGTGAAATATGGATTAATTCCAGAGTTTGTAGGACGCTTGCCTGTTATAGCAACACTTGAAGAGTTAAATGAAGATGCCTTGGTGCGCATTTTAACAGAGCCAAAAAATGCATTAATAAAACAGTACGGTAAGTTATTCGAGATGGAAGGCGCTGAAATTGATTTCCGTGAGGAAGCCCTTCATGCTATTGCGAAGAAGGCGATGGAAAGAAAAACAGGTGCTCGTGGCTTGCGCTCAATCATGGAAAAAATATTATTAGATACAATGTATGAGTTACCTTCTCAAGAGGGTGTTACTAAAGTTGTAGTGGATGAGAGTGTGGTTAATGGGGAATCACAGCCTTATCTAATCTATGAAAGTAAAAAGGTTAAGAAAAAAGCATCTTCGGTAAGATAGAAGTCAAACAGCATAGCTAAACCCCGATACCGAAGTAATGACTTTGGGCGGGGTTTTTTGCTTTAAGAATGAGGCTTTTGTGTGTGAGTATGGGAAATAAATAGTATAGGTCTCAGTATTGATAATGTACTAATCGCCCCAATTAAGAAAGCTAACGATGTATTTAAGAGAGTTATAAATTATGGCTAGCAAAGAGCGCGATACAAAAAAAATGGAAAATATAGCCAATATTCCAGTGCTTACTTTACGGGATGTTGTGGTGTATCCGCACATGGTTATTCCGTTATTTGTTGGAAGAGAGAAATCAATAAGGTCACTTGATGAGGCGATGGAAAATGATAAGCAGGTTTTGCTTGTTGCGCAGAAGAGTGCCGAAGTTGACGAGCCTACATCAGATGATATTTTTGAAATAGGTACTTTGGCAACAATTCTTCAGCTGTTAAAGCTACCTGATGGTACGCTAAAGGTATTAGTCGAAGGTGTTGAGCGCGTTAAAATTAATTCAATGGATGCTAGTGGTGAGTTTTTCACTGCAGATATTGACGTGCTACCCGTTGAAGATAGCGAAAATGCTCGAAAAGTTGAGTTGTTAAGTCGTGCATTGGTTAATCTTTTCGATAAGTACGTTAACCTAAATAAGAAAGTCCCGCCTGAGATTCTTTCGTCACTATCTGGTATTGATGAGCCAGATCGCTTATCTGATGCTATTGCGGCACACCTTGGCCTCAAGGTTTCTGAAAAACAGAAAATACTAGAAATCACATCAATTAAAGAGCGCTTAGAGCATTTGGTGACTTTAGTTGAAGGCGAAATTGATCTATTGCAAGTAGAAAAACGTATTCGTGGGCGTGTTAAACAGCAAATGGATCGTAGTCAGCGCGAGTATTACCTGAATGAGCAGATGAAAGCGATTCAAAAAGAATTGGGAGAACTTGAAGATGCGCCGGCCAGTGAACTAGATGAGCTAGCAGAAAAGCTAGAGAAAGCAAAATTGCCTAAAGAGGCAAAGAAGAAAGCTGAAGAAGAACTGAAAAAGTTGAAGATGATGTCGCCGATGTCCGCAGAGGCTACAGTAGTAAGAAACTATATCGATGTAATGGTTGGTTTGCCTTGGAGTAAAAAATCAAAAATCATAAAAGACTTGGCGAAAGCGCAAAAAATTCTTGATGAAGATCACTTTGGTTTAGATGAGGTTAAAGAGCGCATCGTGGAATATTTAGCGGTACAGCAACGCGTTAAAAAATTAAAAGGTCCAATCATGTGCTTGGTTGGTCCTCCTGGTGTGGGAAAAACATCATTGGGTAAGTCGCTAGCAAGAGCTACAGGGCGTAAATATACGCGTATGGCGCTTGGTGGTGTTCGCGATGAGGCTGAGATTCGTGGTCATCGTCGCACATACATTGGTGCGTTGCCTGGTAAAATAATGCAAAACTTAGCACGTGTGGAAACACGCAATCCGCTATTTTTATTGGATGAGATTGATAAAATGGCAACGGACTTTCGTGGTGATCCCGCATCTGCCATGTTGGAAGTTTTAGATCCTGAGCAAAACAGTGCATTTGCAGATCATTATTTGGAAGTTGATTTTGATTTGTCGGGTGTAATGTTTGTAGCGACATCCAATAGTCTGAATATTCCAGGTCCTTTGTTGGATCGTATGGAAGTGATTCGTATCCCAGGCTATACGGAAGATGAGAAATTAAATATCGCTAAAAACTACCTAGTGCCTAAACAGTATAAGGATAATGGGGTTAGAAAGGGTGAAGTGACGATTAGTGATTCTGCTATTATCGCTATTATTCAACACTATACGCGCGAAGCGGGTGTACGTGGTCTAGAGCGAGAAATCTCAAAGATATGTCGTAAAGTAATTCGTGAACACTTATTGGGTAAGAAGACTAAAGCATCAGTATCTGCACGTAATATTGCCAAATATCTGGGTGTGCAAAAGTTTGATTATGGTCGAGCTGATAAAAAGAATCAGGTTGGTCAAGTTACAGGTTTAGCTTGGACCTCGGTTGGCGGGGAATTGCTAACGATAGAGAGTGTAGTTGTTGCAGGCAATGGTCATGTCAAAAGCACGGGTAGCCTTGGTAAAGTAATGCAAGAATCTATTCAGGCAGCTGAAACCGTTGTAAAAAGTCGCTCTCGCCAACTGGGTATAAAACAGAAATATTTGAAAAAGCATAATGTGCATATTCATGTTCCAGAAGGGGCAACACCTAAAGATGGTCCAAGTGCAGGTGTGGGGATGGTGACTGCAATTGTCTCATCCATGACAGGGATACCTGTAAAAGCCGAAGTAGCAATGACGGGAGAAATTACCTTGCGTGGTGAGGTGTTACCAATAGGTGGTTTAAAGGAGAAACTGCTCGCGGCACATCGTGGTGGAATAACGACGGTATTGATCCCTAAAGAAAATGAAAAAGATTTGGCGGATGTTCCTGATAATGTAACAAAAGGTCTTACTATTAAGCCAGTAAAATGGATCGATGAAGTACTTGAGATTGCATTAGAGTCAATGCCAGAAGAGCTTCTTGAGGCTGACGATCTGGAAGATGAAAGTGAAAAAAAATCATCCCAGTCAAAAAATGATAAAGAAGGTGAGATTCGAGCGCATTAGTAGTTTGTTTTATACTGGTTTACTTATAATAAATAGGTGCTAAATACATCTATTTTTCTATTTTCCAGATAAAAACTTATTGTTACAAATATTTTATAGGTAGATCCTGTTATTTCTAGTATTTGTATTGAAAATTGGCATGAGCGCTGGTATAACAGTGCGGCTTGCAGAGCGAGGAGTGTCTGCAATAGTAATACTAGAATAAAAATTAAGGTATAAAGCGTTAGTTTTTCTAACGTGGGTGTCTAACGAGCATACCTATATACCACAACTTTTAACATCACAATTTAATATCACAACTAAGGAAGGTATTTATTTATGAATAAGTCAGAATTAATTGAAGCAGTTGCATCAAAGTCAGGTTTAACAAAAGCTGATGCAGAGCGTGCATTTAAAGGTTTTATTGAGACAATCACTGAGACCCTAAAAAAAGGCGATCAGGTGACTATGATTGGCTTCGGAACATTCTTAGTTCGTGAGCGTAAAGCACGTCAAGGACGTAACCCGCGTACTGGTGAAACTATCCAAATTAAAGCTGCAAATAATCCTGCATTTAAAGCTGGTAAAGCCCTAAAAGATGCAGTAAACTAGCGCGCTTTCCGGGGTCAGGAAAGAACTTTTATGACTCCAGATAACCACTTGGTGTCGTAGTTTAGGCATCCTGTGGGTGATTAGCTCAGTTGGTAGAGCGTCGCCCTTACAAGGCGAATGTCGGGA